>NZ_JBVJGW010000005.1:358581-380732 GCF_055587105.1 Streptomyces sp. NPDC048461
CGGGGGGGGGGGGGGGGGGGGGGGGGGGGGGGGGGGGGGGGGGCGGGGGGGGGGGGCGGGCGGGGGGGGGGGGGGGGGGGGCCCCCCCCCCCCCCGGACCCGGTGGGTCGAACCGTGCCCGTCAGCGGCTGTAGACGCCGACCTCGTTGAGCGAGTAGCCCCACTGGGTGCCGCGCCCCGTCCCGTGGACGCGCACGTAGCGCGCCGACGTCCCGGTGAACTGCGCGGTGTCCAGGCCGCCGTCGCCGGTGGTGGTGGACCAGACGGTCCGCCAGTTCGTGCCGTCGGCGGAGAGCTCGACGCGGTACGCCCTGGCGTGCGCGCGTTCCCAGTCGAGGGTGACGCGTCCGACCAGGGTCGGGGACCCGAGGTCGACCTGGAGCCACTGGTCGTCGCTCCAGTTGCTGGCCCAGCGGGTGCCGCGGTCGCCGTCGACGGCCCGCCCGGGGGCGTAGCTCGTGAACGGGTTCCACTCGGCGGAGCTGGCCGACGCGGGCGCGCGGGCCGCGAGGTTCACGCCGGCCTTGTGCTTCTCGGAGCCGCCCCAGGTTCCGAGGTAGGACTCGGCGCCCTTGAAGAGGTCGTCCACGACGCCCTGGCCGCCGGTGATCCGCACGTCCTCGATCCAGTCCGGGACCAGGCCGTAGTGGGAGGCGCCGTCGGTGTTGAGGTCCCAGGTGCGCTGCCCGGTGGTCTGCTTGTCGATGACCGATCCGCCGTCGGTGCTGCGGAAGGGGTACCGCACCGGGTTGGGGGTGTCGGCGCCGCGGGGGCCGGGCCAGCCGCCGACGCCGTTCATGTCGGTGCCGTAGCCGTAGCCGACGTTGTACTTGTCGCGCAGGGCGTCCGTGCGCTTGGCCTCGGCGCTGAACGCCTCGGAGCCGTTCATGTACTGGGCGGCGAACCCGCCGAGCTTGTAGAGGCGCTCGGTCCAGTCGATGTCCATCCAGCTGTGCGAGGAGATGACGCCCGGGTAGGACTCGGACTCCAGGATGTCGAAGGCCCGGCCCGCGGCCTTGACGCTCATGTGGTCGATCTCCAGCATCATCTTGCGTTTCATCATGCCGCGGACGGCGTACTCGCCGAGGTCGGTGAGGCCGCGGGTGTTGCACTGCGCGTCGGCGGCGTACGCCGGTACGGACACGCCGGCGGGGAGCTGCTTCTCGGCGGACGCGGCCGCCGCCAGGCCGATCGGGTTGTCGTGCTGCGGGCCGGTGCACTGCTCGGTCTGCCAGAAGGTGCCGGTGGAGAGGAACTGGCCGACGTTGATGGCCGTGCCCAGGGCGCCCGAGTCGAAGCGGACCCCGCACAGCGCGTTGTCGAACTTGTGGCAGAGGAACATGCTGCGCACGCCAAGGGCGTGGAGCTCGTCCAGGCCCCGGTCGACGTCGGCGCGGCTGCACTGGGCGACGTCGAGGACCTGCTTGCAGCCGAACGGTTCGGAGGTCTCCACCCCGAGGACGACGGCCAGCTTGCCCTGTTCGATGACCTGGCGGGCCTGCGTCGAGTCGGTGACGATGCGGAACCAGCCCTTGCCGGCGCCGCCGTACATCTTGTCGATGTGGGCCTGCATGTCGTACGTCTTCTGCGCCTCCAGGCGGATGGCGGTCATCTCGTCGCAGCCGCGGTCCTTGAAGAAGTAGACCGAGCAGATGACCCCGTTGGTGACGAGGTCGTTGACGAGGATCCGCTGGCCGCCGCGCCAGGCCCGCTCGACCCAGGCGTAGTAGTTCTGCTGGTGGGTCAGCGAGTCGTGCGCGGGCCAGTCCTTGAAGGTCGGCCAGCCGTCCGGGTCGTGCTTGCCGTCGCCGCCGTTGGTGATGTAGTCGAAGATCGCGAGGGTGCCGTCCGGGTAGTGCTCCGGACAGTCCTTGAGGGCGTCGGTGATGCCCTGTTCGGAGAACGGCTTGCCGCAGATCAGGCGGCCGCCGAAGCCCTCGTTCGACATCAGGTGGTCGTGGGCGTCGACGAACCCGCGGACCTTGCCCTGGGCGTCGGTGCCCTTGAAGGGCTCGCCGGTGACGTTGATGGCGGAGTCGGGGGCGGGGCGCGCGGTCGGGTTCCACCAGCCGGGGTCGGCGGAGGAGGCGGGTGCGAGGCCGAGCAGCAGCGCCGCCACGGCGAGGCACAGCGTCAGCAGGCCGAACGGGCCTGGTCTGCGGCGGGCGGGGTGGGTCATCGTCATCACCGTGTCTTCGGTCGGCGGAGCACGCGGTCTGGGGGTACCGGAACCGTCCGGGGACACGGCCAACCCCGGACAGGGCGTTGACATGTTCCCCACAATCGGTGCGTCCGAGAATGGCTACCGCCGGGTACGGAGTCAAGGGTCCGGGACGAATGACCTGACGGATCGTCGGATTCCCGGGACGGCGCCTGATCCCCGCCCCACCCCCTACGCCGCCCCACCCCCTACGCCGCTCCGCCCCTACGCCGCCCCGCCCCGCCCCGCCGCTCCGGCGCCCGCCGCTTCGAGCGCCGCCCGCGCGAAGGCCCGTACCGCACCGGAGTTGTCGGCGGCGCGCCAGACCAGGCCGTAGCCGACCGGCTCCGCGTCCGCGAACGGCACGTACGCCACCCCCGGGCGGGCGTAGTACGTCGCCGTGTGCGCCGACGTCAGCAGCGCGCCCCGGCCCGCGGCGACCTGCATCAGCGCCTCCTGCATGTTCGTCACCTCCGGCCCCCGCCCGATCGGCCGGCCGGCCGGGGTGCGGGCCGGCGCCTGGTGCTCGCGCCGGTACGGGGGCAGGTCACCGGCCACCGCCAGCAGCGGGACCCCGGCCAGGTCCTCCAGCGCGACGGTCTCCCGACCGGCCAGCGGGTGCCCGGCGGCCACCGCCAGCACCCGCGCCTCGGTGAGCAGCGCGGGCCCCTCGCCGAGGTCGGCCTCCCGTACCGGGAACTCCGCGAACTGCACGTCGAAGTCCCCGCTGCGCAGCTGCCCGTACGGGTCGGACAGCGGCACCTCGCAGACCTCGACGGCGAGCCCCGGGTGGGTGGCGCGCAGCGCGTCGGCGGCCTTGAGGACGAGCTCCCCGGCGGGCGGGGTGGTGAAGCCGACGTGCAGGACCCCGTCGGCGGCGCGGGCCGTCGCCGCGGCCCGCTCCAGCGCCCGCGCGATGCCCCGGTGGTGGGGTTCGAGGTCGGCGCGCAGCTGCCGGCCGAGGGCGGTCAGGGCGACACTGCGGCTGGTGCGCAGGAACAGCGGCGCGCCGACGCGCCGCTCCAGCCGCTGGACGAGCTGGCTGACGCGGGCCCGCGAGAGCAGCATGCGTTCGGCGGTCCGGCCGAAGTGCAGTTCCCCGGCGAGGATCAGGAAGCAGTCCAGCTCGTCGCGGTCGGTAAGCATGACTGAACGAACGTTGCTTTCTTCGGCGTTGTTCCCCGCGGGACGGCGGGCGAGGGTGGTCGGACCGGCAACGGTCACCCCCTCAACCCCCTTCTGCGAGGACACCCATGTCCAGTCCCCTCCGCGGCCGCCGCCTGGGCGTGCTGCTCGTCCTGTGCGGCGCGATCTTCCTCGAAGGCATCGACGTCGCGATGCTGAACGTCGCCCTGCCGTCCATCCGTGCCGACCTCGGCCTCGAAACCGGCGAGCTCCAGTGGGTGATGAGCGCCTACGTCCTCGGCTACGGCGGCTTCATGCTGCTGGGCGGCCGGGCCGCCGACGTGTTCGGGCGGCGCCGGATGTTCGTCGGCTGGCTCACCGTCTTCCTGGTCTTCTCCGGCTTCGGCGGCCTCGCCACCGAGGGCTGGCAGCTGATCACCGCCCGGTTCGTGACGGGGGTCGCGGCGGCCTTCATGACCCCGGCCGGGCTGTCGGTCATCACCACCGGCTTCGACGAGGGGCCGCAGCGCGACAAGGCCCTGCTCGTCTACTCCGGCACGGCCGCCGGCGGGTTCTCCGTCGGCCTGGTCGCGGGCGGCCTGCTCACCTCCGCCGGCTGGCGCTGGGTGTTCTTCGCGCCGGTGCTGCTGGCCGCGGTGATCCTGGTGGGCGCCCTGGCCCTCGTACCGAAGTCGCCGCGGCCGCGGCGGGCGGCCGGGCAGCGGCTCGACGTGGCCGGCGGGCTGCTGGTGACCTCGGCGGTGGTGCTGCTGGTGCTCGGCGTGGAGCGGGCCGCGCACGCCGGGGCCGCGTGGACCGCCGCGACGGTCGGTGCGGGGCTGGCGCTGCTGGCGCTGTTCGCCGCGGTCGAGCGGCGGGCCCCCGCACCGCTGGTGCGCCCCGGGGTGCTGCGGTCGTGGCCGCTGCTGCGGGCGAACGCCGCCGGGCTGCTGTTCTCGGGCGCCTTCTTCGGCTTCCAGTTCCTGGCCGTGCTGTACCTGCAGGAGCTGCGCGGCTGGTCCACGCTCCAGACCAGCCTCGCGATGGTGGTCATCGGCATCGACGCGGTGCTCTCGCCCACGGTGGTGCCGAGGCTGGTGGCCCGCGTCGGAAACGGCCGGCTGATCTTCGCCGGGCTGCTCCTCGCGGCGCTGTCGTACGGGCTGTTCCTGCCGCTCGGCGCCGACTGGAGCTACCTGGTGATGCTGCCGAGCCTGATCCTGCTGGGTCTGGCCTTCGCCCTGGTCTACGGGCCGCTGACGATCGTGGCGACCGAGGGCGTCGCGGAGGAGGACCAGGGGCTCGCCGGCGGGCTGCTGTACACCTCGTTCCAGTTCGGCGCGGCGCTCGGGCTGTCCGCGGTGACCGCGGTGGCCGCCGCGTACGCCGATCCGCTCGCCGGGTACCGGGCCGCGCTGCTCGTGCCGTTCGCGGCGGTGCTGCTGGCGGCCGCGGTCACCGCGTCGGGGCTGCGCCGCCCGGCCGCACCCGGCCGCGACCTCGGTGCGGCCCCCGAGCCGGCTCCGGCGGCCGCCCGGCCCTGAGCCCCGTACGCGGCGAAGCCGGTGTCCCGCCACGGGGGCGGGACACCGGCTTCGGCGTGCGGTCGGGGAGGGCGGGTCAGACGCCCGCGTACGAGTGCTTGCCGCTGAGCAGGATGTTGACGCCGTAGTAGTTCCAGATCCAGCAGGCGAAGGCGAAGAGCGCGAGGTACGCGGCCTTGCGGCCCTTCCAGCCGGCGGTGGCGCGGGCGTGCAGGTAGCAGGCGTAGGCCACCCAGGTCACGAAGGACCAGACCTCCTTGGGGTCCCAGCCCCAGTAGCGGCCCCAGGCGTCGCCCGCCCAGATCGCGCCCGCGATGATCGTGAAGGTCCACAGCGGGAAGACCGCGGCGTTGATCCGGTACGAGAACTTGTCGAGGGAGCCCGCCGAGGGCAGCCGCTCCATGACGGAGGTGGCGAACCGGCCCGGCTTCCCGCCGGAGGCCAGCTTGGCCTCGTAGGAGTCGCGGAAGAGGTAGAGGACCGCGCCGGCCGCGCCGATGTAGAAGACCGCGCCGCAGAAGATCGCGGTGGAGACGTGGATCCACAGCCAGTACGAGTGCAGCGCCGGAACCAGCTGGTCGCTCTCGGTGTACAGCCAGGTCACGGCGATGCCGAGGTCCAGCAGGACGGTGGTGACGAGGATCAGGCCGAGCCAGCGGACGTTCTTCTTCAGGGCCAGCAGCGCCAGGTACGCGCCGACGGCCACCGTGGAGAAGGTGATCGAGAACTCGTACATGTTGCCCCAGGGGGCCCGTTCCACCGACAGCGCGCGGGTGACCACGCCGGCCGCCTCGACGAGGAAGGCGAGCACGGTCAGCGAGATCGCGATCCGTCCGTACAGGTCGCCCTTCTCCGTGCCGCCGGCCGCGCCGGGGCCGTCCGGGACGTCGCGGGTGCCCGCGGCGGAGCGCGTGACGACCTTCGGCTTGTCGAGGACGGCGGTGCCGCCCTTGCTCCGGACCTGGACGGCCGGGGCCGCGCCCCGTGCCCCCGCCCCGCCTCCGGTCAGCGCGGCGGCCGTACGGCCCACCTTGCTGCGGCTGCCGAACACCCACTCGGTGATGTGAGCGAAGAAGGCGAGGGTGTAGACCGCCATCGACGCGTAGATCAGCTTGTTGCTGAGCTCGGCCAGACTCTCGTTGGCTGCGGCTGCGAGCAGCGTCATCCGCGCTCTCCTTGTTCTTCTTCTGCTTCGACAGGGTGGGGCGCCGAGGGCGCCTGCTCGTGCAACACGGCGGCCAGGTCCGCCAGCTCCTGCGGGAGCCTGGCGGACTCGCTGCGGCCGAGGCCCGCCATCTCGACGACGGTCACGCCGTCCTTGCCGGGCACCGCCCGCACCCAGATCCGGCGGCGCTGGATGAACAGCGATCCGGCGAGTCCCCCGATGGCGGCGATCGCGCCCGCGAGGGCGAGGCCGCTGCCGGGCTGGCGGGTGACGGAGAAGGTGGCCCAGCGCTCGATGCCCTCGAAGGTCACGGTGCCCGCGCCGTCGGGCAGGGTCATCGTCTCCTTGGGCACCAGCATCTGGGCGAACGGATCGCCGTTCTCCTTCTTGAACTGCTGCATCTTGCGCGTGTCCAGCTGGTACACGTTCTGCGGCAGGCCCGAGTCCACGCCGAGGCTGCCGTGGTAGGCGTTCAGGGCGATGACGGGGAAGTTCGCGGCGGGGAACTGGGACAGCATCGTGCCGCCGCCCTTGCCCGCGAAGGTCGGCACGAACTGGGCGGAGAAGCCGAGCTGCTCCTTCTCGCCGTTCTTGTTCTTGTAGCCGTCGGTGACCTTGATGGCGCCGGCCGAGGTGAGGTTCGCGTCCTGCGGCAGCATCGGGACGGCGTTGCGGAAGATCACCTTGCCGGTGGGGTCGGTCACCGAGATGACCGGAGCGTAGCCGTGGCCGAGCAGGTAGACCTTGGCCCCGTCGACTTCGAGGGGCTTGTTGACCTCGATCTCGGCCTTCTGCGGGGCCCCGTGGGCGCCCTTGCTGAGGGTGACGTACGCCTTGAAGTCGCGCGGGGTGCCCTTCTGCGGGCCCGACTCCTCGTAGGTGGCGTCGAACTTGTCCAGCGTGAAGCTGAAGGGCGGCAGGTCGTCGGGGGTGAAGAGGCTGCCGGACTTGAAGTCGTCGTACTGGGTGAGCGTGTTCGAGAAGCCGCTGCCCCGCAGGACGAGCTTGCCGCCCTCCGAGGTGTAGAGCTTGCCCCAGGCGAAGGCGACCAGCATCACGATCAGCGCGAGGTGGAAGATCAGGTTGCCGGTCTCGCGGAGGTAGCCCTTCTCCGCCGCGACGTGGCCCGTCCCGGCCTCGGTGCGGAACCGGCGCCGGCCCAGCAGGGCCTCGGCGTGGGCGAGGACCTCCTCGGGGGAGGCCCCGGTGCGCCAGGTGGTGTGGGCGGGGAGCCGGTCGAGCCGCCGGGGCGCGGCCGGCGGGCGGCCGCGGAGCTGGCCGACGAACTGCCAGGTGCGCGGCACGATGCAGCCGATCAGCGACACGAACAGCAGGATGTAGATCGCGGAGAACCAGAACGACGTGTAGACGTCGAAGAGCTGGAGCTTCTCGGCGAGCGGCACCCAGAACTCGTGGGTCCGCTGCCACTCGGCGACCTTCATCGCGTCGACGTCGCTCTGCGGGATCAGGGACCCGGGGATGGCGCCCAGCGACAGCAGGAAGAGCAGGATCAGCGCGACCCGCATGGAGGTGAGCTGGCGCCAGAACCAGCGGGCCCAGCCGATCACCCCGATGCCGACGGCCGCCGCGGCGGGCGAGTCCTCCAACGGTGCGGTGGACAGCTGGGCGCCGGCCGCGCCGAGCGCGGGCTCGGCGGCGTCCTCGGATTGCTGGGGCGCCTCGGCGGACGCCTTGTCTGTCGTACTCATGTGCGTTAAGTCCTCAGATCCCCACCGTGAAGCCTTGGGTCCAGTCCCGCATGTCACTGACGATGCTGTCCCACGTTCCTGTGACGAGCAGCAGGCCGGTCAGGATCAGCATGCCGCCACCGATCCGCATCACCCACGCATAGTGCTGCTTGACCCAGCTGAAAGTGCCGAGCGCCTTGCGGAAGGCGACCGCGGCGAGGAGGAAGGGCACGCCCAGCCCCAGGCAGTAGGCGACGGTCAGCAGCGCGCCGCGGCCGGCGCTCGCCTGGTCCATGGACAGCGTGGTGACGGCCGCCAGGGTCGGGCCGATGCAGGGGGCCCAGCCGACGCCGAAGAGCACGCCGAGGAGCGGCGCGCCGAGCAGGCCCGCCGTCGGCTTCCGGTGGAAGCGGAACTCCCGCATCGTCAGACCGGGGATCGCCCCCATGAAGAAGAGCCCCATCAGGATGACGACCGCGCCCAGGACCCGGGAGATCAGCGTCCGGTGTTCCTGGAGGGTGGAGCCGAAGAACCCGAAGAGCGCGCCCGTGGAGACGAAGACGGCGGTGAATCCGGCGATGAACAGGCTCGCGCCCGCCAGCATCCGGCCGCGCCGGGCCTCGGCGAGGTCGGCGCCGCTGGCCCCGGTCACGTAGGAGAGGTAGCCGGGGACGAGCGGGAGCACGCAGGGCGAGAAGAAGGAGACGAGCCCGGCCAGGACCGAGATGGGCAGCGCGAGCAACAGCGTCCCGTTGAGGACGGTGGTGTTCACGCCCGTCGGCTCGGCGGCCAGGAGGAGGTCGGGGACAGTGGTGAGCACCGGGTCACTTCTCCGCGACGAGCGGGTCGATCATCGAGCGGAGCTGCTCGTCGTTGATCGCGACCAGGGCGCGGGCGGCGATCCCGCCCTCCTTGTCGAGGACGATCGTGGAGGGGATCGCCTGCGGGTTCAGCGTGCCCTTGGGGAAGCGGAGCATCAGCTTGCCGTCGGGGTCGAAGAGGCTCGGGTAGGTGATCCCGTACGTCTCCTCGAACGCGGTCGCGTTCTGCGTGCCGGCGTCGCGGGTGTTGATCCCGACGAAGGCGACGTCGGCGCCGGCGTCCGCGTACTCCTTCGACGCCTTCGCGAAGTACTTGGCCTCGCCGCGGCACGGCGGACACCAGGAGCCCCACACGTTGAGGACGACGACCTTGCCCTTGAGGGTGGTGGTGTCGAGGGTCTGGCCGTCGACGGTCGGGCCGTCGAGCTTGGGCGCCGCGACGCGCTCGCCGCGGGCGACCGTCGAGATGCCGGAGGGGCCCGTGACGTAGTTGCCGCCGGACCCGCCGGAGGGCTTGCCGCCGCCGTCCGCTGACGTGCAGGACGCCAGCACCAGGACGCCCGCGGCGGTCGCCGCGGTCAGCAGGAGGGCGCGACCGCTGGTCGAGCGGCTGCTGCGTCGACGGGCACGTGCGCGGCTAAGGCTCATGTGAAAAGTTTCGCATGAGCAATTCGTCGATCTACCGCGCCCCCCGGCGCCCTGTCAATGCCCTGGTCAGGCGGTACCGAGGTACGTGTTCCAGCCGCCGGCCGGCGCCTGGCCGGGGGCGAGGCCGCGCAGCCGGTCGAGCACCTTGGGGTCCTGGACGTCGAGCCAGTCGGTGAACTGCCGGAAGGATACGAGCCGTACGTCCCTTTTGTCCGCCATGCCCTTGAGGGCTTCCTCGACCGCGTCCATGTAGATGCCCCCGTTCCACTCCTCGAAGTGGTTGCCGATGAAGAGCGGGGCCCGGTTCGTCTCGTACGCCCGCCGGAATCCCCCGAGGTAGGTGGCCGTGGCCTGGGAGCGCCAGGCGGGGTAGTTGGCCGGGACGCCCCGGGTGGTGTTCTTCGACTGGTTGGCGAGGATGTTGTAGTCCATCGACAGCACCTCGAAGGAGTGGCCCGGGAAGGGCAGGGACTGCAGCGGCAGGTCCCAGAGCCCCGACTTCTTCACCGGCCAGGCCTGGAGGCCGCCGGGGGAGCTGGAGTCGTAGCGCCACCCCAGGGTCCCCGCGGCGGGCAGCAGGGCGTCCCGGCCGAGGAGGCAGGGGGTGCGGGCGCCGACGAGCTCCTTGCGGTAGTCGAAGGGCAGCGGCTCAAGGTCGGTGAATCCGGTGTTCGTCCGCCAGTTGGTGACGAACGACACGGCCTGGTCGATCTCGCTGCGCCAGTCCTCGGGGCTCCAGCGGCCGACGGAGCCCGCTCCGCCGCAGAAGTGGCCGTTGAAGTGGGTCCCCACCTCGTGGCCGTCCAGCCACGCCTCGCGCACGTACTTCAGGGTGTTGCGGACGTTCTCGTCCTTGAGGTAGCCGATGTCCGAGGCCCCGACGGGGTTCTTCGGCGGCTGATAGAGGGCCTTCTTCGACTCGGGCAGGAGGTAGAGGCCCGAGAGGAAGAAGGTCATGGCCGCGCCGTGGTCCTTGGCGAGCTTGAGGAAGCGCGGGAAGAGGCCGTTGCCGACCTCCCCCGCGCCGTCCCAGCTGAAGACGACGAACTGCGGCGGGGTCTCGCCCGGCTGGAGCGGCACGGGCTTGTCCGGCTGGTTCGGCTGCGGCCCGGTGTCGGCCGTGGAGCCGTCGCCGATGGACCTGACGGGAGGTCCGCCCGGACCGGAGGTGGAATCCCCCCGCCCCGGACCGCCCGAACCGGCGTCACCGGAACCGCAGCCGGCGATGCCGGCCGCCGCCACGGCGCCAAGTCCGAGTCCGAGCACTCCCCTTCGACTGAAGTCGCGCATGTCACCGTCCTCGTCGTCCCTCGCCACCCACACGTCATTGCCCATATAAACGGACAATTCGATGAGTTGTGCGGTACTAGAACGGTGATTCCCATGCGACTTGTATTTATTTAGGTAAAGCTGTAACGGTTCGTAACAGACCGTCGATCAGGCGCCGAACGCCTTCGACTTGCCCTTCACCGGCTTCGCACCCGCCAGCAGGTGCGCCGGGACCAGGTCCCGGGCCGGCTCGCTGTAGCCCACCGACACCAGCGTGTCCCCCTGGTACGTGAACGACGTCAGCGAGGCCAGCGTGCACTGGCGGCGCCGCGGGTCGTGCCACAGCCGGCGCTTCTCCGCGAAGCTGCGCACGATCCAGATCGGCAGCTGGTGGCTGACCGCCACGGCCTCGTGGCCGCGGGCGGCGTCGCGCGCCGTCTCCAGCGCGCTCATCATCCGGACCACCTGCTCGACGTACGGCTCGCCCCAGGAGGGCTTGAACGGGTTCGTCAGGTGCTTCCAGTTGCCGGGCTTGCGCAGCGCACCGTCGCCGACCCCGAAGGTCTTGCCCTCGAAGACGTTGCCCGCCTCCAGCAGCCGCGCGTCCGTCGCCAGGTCCAGGCCGTGGCTCTTGGCGATCGGCTCGGCCGTCTCCTGCGCCCGCTCCAGCGGGGAGGCCACCACGTGGGTGATGTCACGGCCCGCGAGGTGCTCGGCGACCCGGTCGGCCATCTGCCGGCCCAGCTCGGACAGGTGGTAGCCCGCGCGGCGGCCGTACAGGACGCCGTCGGGGTTGTGCACCTCCCCGTGGCGCACCAGGTGCACGACGGTGAAGTCGGGGGCGTCGCCGGGCAGGCGGCTGTTGCCGGTGCCGGTGTCGGTGTTGCTGTTGGTGCCGGTGTGGTTGCCGGGGGCGCTCATGCGGTGGCCTCCGCGGCGGCCCGGGCGGCGGCCGGCAGCGCGGCCGCGATCCGCTCGACCGCCTGCTCGTCGTGGGCAGTGGACACGAACCAGGACTCGAAGGCCGACGGCGGCAGGTAGACGCCCTGCGCCAGCATCGAGTGGAAGAACCCGTTGAAGCGGAAGGACTCCTGCTTCTTCGCGTCGTCGTAGGTACGGACCTCGTCCTCGGTGAAGAAGACGGAGAACATGCTGGACGCGGTCTGCACCCGGTGCGCCACGCCCTCCTTGGCGAGCGCGGCCGTCACCAGGCCCTGGATCTCCCGCGACACCGCGTCGATCTTCGCGTACGCCGCGTCGTCGAGCAGACGCAGCTGCGCGAGGCCCGCGGCGGTCGCGACGGGGTTCCCCGAGAGGGTGCCCGCCTGGTAGACGGGGCCGACGGGCGCCAGGTGGCCCATGACGTCCGCCCGGCCGCCGAAGGCCGCGGCCGGGAAGCCGCCGCCCATGACCTTGCCGAAGGTCATCAGGTCGGGCCTGACCCCGTCGACGCCGTACCAGCCCGCGCGCGAGGTGCGGAATCCGGTCATCACCTCGTCGGAGATGTACAGCGCGCCGTCCGCGCGGCACAGGTCGGCGAGCCCCTGGTTGAAGCCCTCCGCCGGCGTCACCACGCCCATGTTGCCGGGCGCGGCCTCGGTGATCACGCAGGCGATCTCGCCGGGGTGCGCGGCGAAGGCCGCACGGACCGCTTCGAGGTCGTTGTAGGGGAGCACGATCGTGTCGCCGGCCTGCGCACCGGTCACCCCGGGGGTGTCCGGCAGCGCGAAGGTCGCGAGGCCGGAACCGGCGGCGGCCAGCAGCGCGTCCACGTGACCGTGGTAGCAGCCGGCGAACTTCACGACCTTGGCGCGCCCGGTGAAGCCGCGCGCCAGCCGGATCGCCGACATGGTCGCCTCGGTGCCGGAGGACACCAGGCGCACCTGCTCGACGGGCTCGACGCGCGCGACGATCTCCTCCGCGAGCGCGACCTCGCCCTCACCGGGCGTACCGAAGGACGTACCGCGGGCGACGGCCGCCTGGACGGCGGCGATCACCTCCGGGTGGGAATGGCCGAGAATCATCGGTCCCCACGAGCAGACGAGGTCGACGTACTCCCGTCCGTCCGCGTCCGTGAGGTACGGACCGGTGCCGGACACCATGAACCGGGGCGTACCGCCCACGGCGCGGAAGGCGCGCACGGGAGAGTTCACGCCGCCGGGGGTCACGAGGGACGCACGCTCGAAGAGCGTCTGCGAAACTGGGGCTTCATACGGGTACGGGTAGCTCACACCAGCCATGGTCTCAGAGGCCGCGACAGACTTGCGGACGGGCGTTTCACCGCGCCACCGCGGGGGAGGTCACTGCCATGATGATCAGGCTGCGTGGCGGGGGCCGCGGGGTCGGGGCAGGCAATACCAGTCGGGTGGAGATATGCAACGCGGTGGTGGACCGGGCGAGGGTACGGACGGCCTCGACCCGCAGCGCGCCCGCGAGGCCCGCGAATCCCGCCGCCGCGGCAGGCACCGCCGCCGCTCCACCGAGGCGGCCGACGCCGTACCGAACCCGCTGGACGCCCCCGACGACCTCCCCCGGGGGCGCGGCATGGGAGTGACGTACAAGTACTTCGGCGCCCCCGACGGCGCGACGGCGGCCCGCGTCCCGGTCACGATGCGGCCCGAGGAGCTCGGCGGCGACGAGCTGGGCATGGGCGGCCTCTTCAGCAAGATCAAGCCGGAGACGGTGGCCGCGATGGTCCTGACCGGCATCGAGGGCATACCCCTCCACAAGGTGCCCCCGCTGGAACTCGTCGTCCTGCACCCCGACTACGCGGTGGTCAAGCTCCCCATGACCGTGGTCGACCCGCTGCGCGGCATCGGTGAGGAGTCGGTGGGCGCCGCCGCCTTCATCTGGTCCACGGTCCCCGACCGCGGCGGCCCGCGCGACGCGTTCAACGTCTACCAGCTCCTCCACGAATGGCAGGACTTCTCCCACCGCCTCCACGAGGCCGGCCACCAGCCGTACTGCCTGGTCTGGCCCTGAGCTTCCCCGTTCCCCCCGTGCCCCCGGGCGCCCCCTCTCCCCGCGGCCGTTCGCCGCTCCACCCTGACGGCCCGCCGCGCTCTCCCGACCCTCCGCGCACCACCGGCCGCGGTCCGCACCGCCCTCCGCCGCCGACGACGCCGCGACAAACCGCTCGCGTACGCGAGCGGTGACGGCGCCCGGGGCGGGGGCGGCGGCGGTGCCCGGTAATTCGGACGCTGCCACCCCCTCGGCAGTGGCATGCTGACCCGGTGAACGGACCCGGCATTCAGCTCACCCTCGCCCCTGAACTGCGCCTCTTCGCCCCGCCCAGCCGGCGCGCGGAACGCGTACCGACCACGACCGACGGCGCCTCCAGCCTCGGCCACGTCGTCGAATCGGCCGGTGTCCCGCTCACCGAAGTCGGCCGGCTGCTCGTCGACGGACACGAGGTGCCCGTCTCCTACGTCCCCCAGGACGGCCAGTCCGTCGAGGTGTTCGCGGTCGACCGCCCGCAGCACGTCCCCGGCGCCCCCCTCCGCTTCCTGCTCGACGTCCACCTCGGCACCCTCGCCCGCCGCCTGCGCCTCCTCGGCGTCGACGCCGCGTACGAGAACGAGGACATCGGCGACCCCGCCCTCGCCACCCGCTCCGCCGCCGAACAGCGCGTCCTGCTCTCCCGCGACCGCGGACTCCTGCGCCGCCGCGAGATCTTCGCCGGCGCGTACGTGTACAGCGACAACCCCGACGAGCAACTGCGCGACATCCTCGGCCGCTTCGCCCCCGCGCTCGCCCCCTGGACCCGCTGCACCGCGTGCAACGGCACGCTCCGCGAAGCCACCAAGGACAGCGTCGGCGAGCACCTGGAAGACGGCACCCACCGCTCCTACGACGTCTTCGCCCAGTGCGCGGACTGCGAGCGCGTGTACTGGCGCGGCGCGCACCACGCCCGCCTGGAGCACATCGTCGAGGAAGCGCTCGCCGAATTCGGCACGGCCTCCCCCGGCACGGCCTGACGCGCACGCCCCCGCCCTCAGAAGGCGTAGGCGTCACCCGTGTCCAGCGCCAGCACCACGTGGTCGTTGTTGAGGTGGTTCCGGTCCGTCGCCCCGCCGTTCCACCACGTGTCGACCCGCACCACCACCTCCGCCGCCGGCTCCCGCAGCCCCAGCTCCAGCCCGATGTGCCGTCCCCGCCCGTGCAGCGGCAGCGGCCCCGTCTCGCACACCACCTCGCGCAGCCCCGCCCGCGCGCAGCCCCCCGCCAGCTCCTGCCGGTCCGCGAGGTCCGCCGACAGCCGCACCCGCACCGTCGCGTTCGCCAGGGCGGCCGGACCGTCGTTCTCCGGGACCAGCCAGACCCGCAGCTGCCCGTGGGACAGCGCGACCCGCCCGTGGTACGCCACGTCGGCCTCCGGCCCCGTCCACGCATGGGCTCCCGCCGGCACACTCACGCCGAGCGTCAGCAACCCGGCCACCACCACACTCCGTACGGCACCACGGCGCACCGCCATCACCTCCACGCGCGGAGGCTAGCCAGCACCCGCCCCGTCCGGTCGGACCATCACACGAACGAGGGCGCGCCCACCCCCATCTGCCCACCCCCGCACCCGCATACCGTGGGGCCATGCTGATCGCCCGCTCCGCCGCCCTCTTCGCCCTCGCCGCCCTCCTGGAGATCGGCGGCGCCTGGCTCGTCTGGCAGGGCGTGCGCGAACACAAGGGCTGGGCCTGGATCGGCGCCGGGGTCATCGCCCTCGGCCTCTACGGCTTCGTCGCCACCCTCCAGCCCCAGGGCGACTTCGCCCGCGTCCTCGCCGCCTACGGCGGGGTCTTCGTCGCCGGCTCCCTCGTCTGGGGCGCGGTCGCCGACGGCTACCGCCCCGACCGCTGGGACATCGCCGGCGCCCTCGTCTGCCTGGCCGGCATGGCCCTGATCATGTACGCCCCGCGCGGCCGGTGAGCGGCTCCGCCCGCGCCTATGCTGGCGGGGAAGCGCCCGTACGGTTGAACGAACGACCGACCGAGCAACAGCGAGGAGCCCGCACATGAGCACGGCCACCCGAACCGCCGTAGTCACCGGCGCGAGCAGCGGCATCGGCGCGGCCACCGCCCGGCAACTCGCCGCGGCCGGCTACCACGTGGTCCTCACGGCACGCCGCAAGGACCGCATCGAGGCCCTCGCCGCCGAGATCACCGCGGCCGGCCACTCCGCCGCCGCCCACGCCCTCGACGTCACCGACCGCGCCGCCGTCGACGCCTTCGCCGCGTCCCTGGAGCGCTGCGACGTCCTCGTCAACAACGCCGGCGGCGCCATCGGAGCCGAGCCCGTCGCCACCGGCGACCCCGCGGACTGGCGCACGATGTACGAGGTCAACGTCATCGGCACCCTCCACGTCACCCAGGCCCTGCTCCCCGCCCTCACCGCCTCCGGCGACGGCACGGTCGTCGTGCTCTCCTCCACCGCCGGGCACTCCACGTACGAGGGCGGAGCCGGCTACGTCGCCGCGAAGAACGGCGCCCGCGTCCTCGCCGAGACCCTCCGCCTGGAGATCGTCGGCCAGCCCGTACGCGTCATCGAGATCGCCCCCGGCATGGTCAAGACCGAGGAGTTCGCCACCACCCGCTTCCGCGGCGACACCGAGAAGGCGGAGAAGGTCTACGCGGGCGTCGCCGCCCCCCTCTCCGCCGACGACGTGGCCGACACCATCACCTGGGCGGTGACCCGTCCCAGCCACGTCAACATCGACCTGCTGGTGGTCCGCCCCCGCGCCCAGGCCTCGAACACGAAGGTCCACCGCGACCTGGGCCTGTAGGCCGCGGGCCGCACGGGCCGTCGCGGGCCCGCCCGGCTCAGACCAGACCGGCCGCCTTCAGGTGCGGCATGAGGGCCGCCGGCTTCAGCCCGGCGGCCTTCGCCGCGTCCAGCGCCCGCCGCAGGTCCGCGGCCAGTGTCGGGGTGAAGTGCAGCAGCACGATGTCGCCGCTCTTGAGCTGCGGCGTCGCCGGCGTCCCGCTCCAGGTCGTGAAGTCGTGCGTCCAGGTGATCACCGCCTTCACCCCGCACGCCTTCGCCGCGAGCCGCACGTCGTCGTTCAGGGCCCCGTACGGCGGCCGCAGCAGCTTCGGCTGCCTGCCGAAGGCCGCCTCCAGCTGCTCCCCCGCCCCGCACACCTCGGCGTCCTTGCCGGCCGCGTCGAGCGCGGTCAGGTCGGGGTGGTTGACGCTGTGGTTCTCGACGGTCGCGCGCCCCTGCTCGGTGAGAGCGGTGAAGTACTGCGTGTCGTACGCGGTCGCTCCCGGCAGCAGGAACAGCGATGCCGGCACCCGCTTCTCCAGCAGGATCCGGGCGGCCTCCGGATCGTGGTTCCAGCCGTCGTCGATCGTGATGAAGACGACCTTCTCCTGCGTCGGTACGTGCGACACGACCGGCGGCAGCCCCACCCCGGGCCGCCCTCCCGCGGCGTCGGCGACCCCGGCCGGACCGTCCCCCTCCCCGGCCCCGGCCTGAGCGGATCCGGCGGCCCCGAGGGCGAGCGACAACGACGCGAGCGCGGCCAGAAGCACGCGAGATCTCCACATGCGGCACACCTTGGTCTAGACCAACTCCCCCCGTCAATCCCCCGTCACCCACTTTCCCCATGGCTCAACTCGCCGCCCTTCCGGGCCAGTTGCGGCACGAGCACCCCGCGACGAAAAGGGAGGCCCGGACCGTCCCGGTCCGGGCCTCCCCGCTTCACCATCCGCCCGCGGGCTCAGCCCTTGATGCAGATGACCTGCTTCAGCTTGGCCACGACCTGCACCAGGTCGGTCTGCTGGTCGATGACCTGCTCGATCGACTTGTACGCACCGGGGATCTCGTCCACGACGCCCGAGTCCTTGCGGCACTCGACGCCCTTGGTCTGCTCCGCCAGGTCCTTCGCCGAGAACCGCTTCTTCGCCGCCGTCCGGCTCATCTTCCGGCCCGCCCCGTGCGAGGCCGAGTTGAAGGACTTCTCGTTCCCGAGCCCCTTCACGATGTACGAGCCCGTGCCCATCGAGCCCGGGATGATCCCGTAGTCACCGCTGCCGGCGCGGATCGCGCCCTTGCGGGTGACCAGCAGGTCCATGCCGTCGTAGCGCTCTTCCGACACGTAGTTGTGGTGGCAGCTGATCTCCCGGTCGAAGGACACCTTCGCCTTCCGGAACTCCTTCCGGAAGACCTCCTTGCAGAGGCTCATCATCACGGCCCGGTTGAACTTCGCGTACTCCTGCGCCCAGAAGAGGTCGTTGCGGTACGCCTCCATCTCCGGAGTCGCCGCGAGGAAGACCGCCAGGTCCCGGTCGACGAGTCCCTGGTTGTGGGACAGCCCGCGCGCCACGTTGATGTGGAAGTCGGCCAGCTCGTTGCCGATGTTCCGCGATCCGGAGTGCAGCATGAGCCACACAGAACCGGACACATCGATGCAGACTTCTACGAAGTGATTGCCCTGGCCAAGGCTTCCCATCTGCCGCATCGCCCGATCGCGCCGGTACTTCACCGCGTCCGCGATGTAGTCGAACCGCTCCCACAGGTCGCCGAACCCCGCGTCCGTGAACCCGTACAGGCGCTCCGGGTCCACCGCTTCGCGGTGCATTCCGGCCCCCACCGGGATCGCCCGCTCGATCTTCGACCGCAGGCCCGACAGGTCGCCCGGCAGGTCGTTCGCCGTCAGGGACGTCTTGACCGCCGACATGCCGCAGCCGATGTCCACGCCCACCGCCGCCGGACAGACCGCGTCCTTCATCGCGATGACCGAGCCGACCGTCGCGCCCTTGCCGTAGTGGACGTCCGGCATGACGGCCAGGCCCTTGATCCACGGGAGGGTGGCGACGTTGCGGAGCTGCTGCATCGCACTGTCCTCGACCGACGCGGGGTCGGTCCACATCCGGATCGGAACCTTCGCCCCGGGCACCTCTACATACGACATAACGTCTTAATCCCCCGAAAACCAAAGAAAAGTCTGAATACGCAAAAACCTCGCTCTTGATCCCAAATACGACAGGGAACCGGCGCCGGCACCAGCGTGTGCGATAGACATTGTGTCCACCCGCGCCCACAGCGCGGCAACGCATTTTCCTGACCGTCGGGGTCCTCGGGGCCGTCGGTCGAAGGGAGCCATGGGACGTGCAGCGCAAGTCGGTACGGGACCTCCTGCCAGGCATCGCCATGCTGACCGCGCTCGCGGCCGGCGTCACCGGCCTCGCCGGGTGCACGGGCGGGAGCGGCACGAGGGCCACGAACGACGACAAGCCCGGCGGCAACGTCGCCGCGCCCGCGCAGCCCGGCAAGTACCGAAGCCTGCCCGCGCCCTGCAAGGCCGTCGACGGCAAGCGGCTCAAGGCCATGCTGCCGGCCGCCGAGACTCTGCCCCCGGCCGAGCGGGACCGGCTGTACGCCGGATCGGCCGCCGCCTCGTACGACGGGGACCGGCGCGTCGGCTGCCGGTGGACCGCGCAGAGCGCCGAGGACACGCGCCTGTTGTCGGTCGGCTTCGAGCGCGTGGTGTCGTACGACCGGGCCACCGCGAGCGACGACGACAAGGCGCGGCAGGTCTTCGTGCGCCAGCTCACCGACGCGAAGCTGCCCTTCCCCGGACCGGCCCCGACGCCCACGGGAAGCCCCGCGGGAAGCCCGGCCGGCAGCCCCGCCGGCGCTCCCGCGCCGTCACCCACGCCCACGCCCACGCCGCCGGCCGCGAACCCGGCGCCGTCCGGCAGCGCATCGTCGACCGCCGGCCCGACGCCCGGCGCGTCCCCCACCGAGCTGGGCTCCCGCGTCCTGACGGGGCTCGGCAACGAGGCGTTCCTGGACGACAAGCTGAGTGCCGCCGGGGCGACGGCGGCGCAGGCGCGCACGGTGCGGATTGTGTTCCGTACCTCGAATGTCATCGTCACCGTCGAGTACAGCGTGCAGCCGTCGCTGCCGGGCGCGGTCCCGCCCAGCACCGAAACCCAGGACAGGGCACGGCAGTTGGCGGCCGATCTGGTCGAGCAGTTGAACGAGTGAGAGGGGCGCGCGGCGGCGGGGCGTGACGGCGCGCACAGCAGACGAGCGCCGGGTCGGGCTACCGTTGCCGGGTCCGCCGTCCGAAGAAGTCAGACAAACGTACTGAAGGAAACATGCACCGATCAGCCTCGCGCTTCTCCCGCGTTCTCGCCTGCGCAGCCGTCCCGGTGATCCTCACCGTTGCGGGCTGCTCGTCCGATTCGGGCAAGGCCTCGGGCTCGAACGACGGCAAGAAGTCCGGTTCCTCCGCATCCGCCAAGCCGAGCGCCAAGCCGTCGCCGACCCTGGAGAAGGCGGCCTACGCGACGCTGCCGGACCCGTGCAAGGCGGTCCAGGCGGGCACGATCGGCACGCTCGTGCCGGAGGCCAAGGACAAGAACGGTACGGCGACGAAGTCGAACGACCTGGCCAGCCGGGCGAGCTGCTCGTGGAACGGCCTGGACGAGGACGGTCTGAAGGGCTCGCAGTACCGCTGGCTCTCGATCTCCCTCTTCCGCTACGACTCGCACGCCTCGCTCGGCTCCGCGAACAAGCGCGCCGAGGAGCAGTACAACAAGCAGGTCGAGACCGCGAAGGCGGCCGAGGGCGCGCAGAACGTGAAGGCGGAGCCGGCCGGCGGCATCGGCGAGCAGGGGACGTCGGTGGTGTTCACGTCGAAGAAGGACGTCGACTTCTTCAACACCACGATCGTGGCCCGCACGCAGAACGTGGTCGTCACGCTCGACTACAACGGTGCGGCGTACGAGGGCGCCGGCGCCCCGGACCAGGCGAAGCTGCTCCAGGACGCCGTCGCGGCGGCCAAGGAGACGGTGGCCTCGGTCGACGCGGCCAACCAGCAGAAGGCACCGGAGCAGCCGGCGGAGCAGTCCCCGTCGGCGCCGGCCCAGCAGTAGCGGTCACGGCGGCCCGCCCTTCGGCACGGCCCGGCGGTCCGCCGTCCGGGACCTCCGGGCCGCCGGCGCGGGGCCTACCGGAGCGCTGACATCCAGTCACCCGTACGCTGTGCCTGCCGCGGCTCGGTAAAGGCGCGGTAAGTGGTCGGTAAGTGCTCGACAAGGGGAGGGGATCGCGGGTGGCCGCGATGGAGCTGACTCGTACGCACCGGATACTCATCGGCGTCGTGGTCGCCGGAGCCGTCGTCATCGCGGGGATCGGGTTCGCCGGCTCGTACTCCGCGGTGCGCACGCTCGCCCTGCAGAAGGGCTTCGGCAGCTTCTCGCTGGTGTTCCCGATCGGCATCGACGCCGGGATCTGCGTGCTGCTGGCGCTGGACCTGCTGCTGACGTGGCTCCGGATACCGTTCCCCCTCCTGCGCCAGACGGCGTGGCTGCTGACGGCGGCCACGATCGCCTTCAACGGCGCCGCGTCCTGGCCGGATCCGCTCGGCGTCGGCATGCACGCCGTGATCCCGATCCTGTTCGTGGTCACGGTCGAGGCGGCCCGGCACGCGGTGGGCCGCATCGCGGACATCACCGCGGACCGGCACATGGAGGGCGTCCGCATCACGCGGTGGCTGCTCTCCCCGATCCCGACGTTCAAGCTGTGGCGCCGCATGAAGCTGTGGGAG
The DNA here is from genome assembly GCF_055587105.1 of Streptomyces sp. NPDC048461. Lineage (NCBI taxonomy): Bacteria > Bacillati > Actinomycetota > Actinomycetes > Kitasatosporales > Streptomycetaceae > Streptomyces > Streptomyces sp. NPDC048461. The sequence goes on from NZ_JBVJGW010000005.1 coordinate 379,597, forward strand.
CTGCGCTCCTACGAGCAGGCCGTCGGCATGGAGCAGGACCGGCTGATCTACCAGGCGCGGCTGCAGGCGCGGTACGGGCGCGCCTGGCGGCGCAAGGCCCCGGTGGCGGCGCTGATGCCGCTGCGGCTGGCCCGGATCGGCGTACCGCTGGCGCACACCGCCCCGGAGGGCCTGGCGGCGGCGGGCATCGACCCGGCGCTGCTGGCCCCGGCGCAGCAGGCTCCCGTGCCGGCCGTGTCGCCGGCCCTGACGGCCGTGGTGGCCGGCCCCTCCGCCGAGGTGGCCCCGGCGGCGTCCACGCCCGCCCTGGAATCGGCGGCGGCCCAGGCACAGGCCCAGGCGCACGCCCAGGCGCACGCCCCGGCTCAGGCCGAGACCCGGCCGGAGCAGCAGCCGCAGCAGCCGCAACCGGACCAGCAGCCGCTCCAGCCCCAGTTCCCGGAGACCGCCGCGCAGGCGGCGGCCTCGGCCGCTGCCGCCGCCCACGTCCCGCCGCCCTTCGCGGTGGACCCGACGGCCATGCCGGCGGCCCACAACAGCGCCTGGTTCGCGGCGCCGCTGGCCCCGCAGGCGGCGTACGAGGGCGGCTACAACCCCCAGTACGTCGAGGGTCTGGAGCCGATCCCGGTGATGCCGCCGACCGGCCCGGAGGAGCCGCGGCAGCAGTCGCCGCAGCCGGACCTGCCGGTCCCGGCCCCGCGCCGGGAGCCCGCCGACGCGGCCGGGGCGCCCGTGCCCGCGCCCGCCGCGCCCGACGTGCCCGAGCCGGCGGAGACGCCCGACGAGGCCGAGTTCGCCGCCATGGCGTACAAAGTGTTCGTCGCGCTCGTCGGCGAGCAGAGCGACTTCCCGACGCCCGAGGCGCTCGACATACACCTCTCCGACGGGTACGGCGTGACCCACCCGCGCAGCGGCTCCCTGCTGCGCAGGATGATCCCCGCGTTCAAGCAGCGGTACCAGCGGGAGCTGGAAGCCGAGCACATCGCGTAGCCGGCGGCGGGGGGGGGGGGGGGGGGGGGGGGGGGGGGGGGGCGCGGGGGGGGGGGGGGGGGCGGCGGGCCCGGCGGGGGCGGGGGGGGCGGCGGGCGGGGGGGGCGCGTCCGGTCTGAAAGTTTCTTTCGCGTTCTCGCTCACGT
>NZ_JBVJGW010000005.1:380740-412345 GCF_055587105.1 Streptomyces sp. NPDC048461
GCCCCCGCGCCGCCCCCCCCCCCCCCCCCGCCGCGCGGCGGCGGCCCCCCCCCCCCCCCCCCCCCCCCGCGCCCCGCCCCCCCGCCCCCCCCCGCCCCCCCCCCCCCCCCCCCCCCCCCCCCCCCCCCGCGGCCCCGTCAGACCGCGAGCAGCTTGCGCACCCGGTCGGCGCCCACCGCCAGCAGCAGCGTGGGCAGGCGCGGCCCGGTCTCGCGGGTCACGAGGAGCCGGTAGAGCAGGGCGAAGAAGGTCCGCTGCGCGACCTTGAGCTCCGGGGTCGGCTTGGCGTCGGGCTCCAGCCCGGCCATGACCTTCGGCACGCCGTAGACGAGCGTGCTGAGACCGTCGAGGGACCAGTGCGAGTCGAGTCCCTCCAGCAGCAGCCGCAGCGACTCGCGGCCCTCGTCGTCCAGCGACGACAGCAGCTCCGCGTCGGGCTCCTCGCGCACGAGGGTCCGCTGGTCGGCCGGGACCTGGGTGGTGATCCAGTTCTCGGCGCGGTCCAGGCGCGGCCGTACCTCGTCGAGGGAGGTCAGCGGCTGCGTCGGGTCCAGGTCGGTGAGGATGCGCAGGGTCTGCTCGTCGTGCCCGGCGGTGACGTCGACGACGGAGGCGAGGGTCCGGTACGGCAGCGGCCGCGGGGTCCGCGGGAGCTCCGCGGTCGCGGTGCGCACGGCCCGGGTGTGCGCGGCGGCGTCGGCGGGCAGGACGGTGCCGTCGGCGACCTTGGCCTCCAGCTTGTCCCACTCGTCGTACAGCCGCTGGATCTCCTGGTCGAAGGCGATCTTGAACGACTGGTTCGGGCGGCGGCGCGCGTACAGCCAGCGCAGCAGCTGCGGCTCCATGATCTGCAGCGCGTCGGCCGGGGTGGGGACCCCGCCCTTGCTGGAGGACATCTTCGCCATGCCGCTGATGCCGACGAACGCGTACATCGGTCCGATCGGCTGCTCGCCGCCGAAGATGTGCACGATCTGGCCGCCGACCTGGAAGGACGAGCCGGGCGAGGAGTGGTCGACGCCGGACGGCTCGAAGACCACGCCCTCGCGGGCCCAGCGCATCGGCCAGTCGACCTTCCAGACGAGCTTGCCGCGGTCGAACTCGCTGAGCTTGACCGTCTCGGTGAAGGCGTCCTCGGCGCAGACGTAGGTCATCTCGGTCGTCTCGTCGTCGTACGAGGTGACCTTGGTGAAGTCCTTGCCGCACTCGCCGCAGTACGGCTTGTACGGGAAGTACCCGCCCTCGCCGGTGCTGCCGTCGTCCTCGGCGGCCGCGCCGGAGCCCTCGGCGGCCTCCAGCTCGGCCTCGTCGGCCTGCTTCTGCTGGGGCTTCTTGCCGCCCGGCTTCTGCTTGGTGCGGTACTGGTCGAGGACGGCGTCGATGTCGCCGCGGTGCTTCATCGCGTGCAGCACCTGCTCGCGGTACGCGCCGGAGGTGTACTGCTCGGTCTGGCTGATCGGGTCGTACACGACGCCCAGCTCGTCGAGGGCGCCGATCAGGGCGGCCTTGAAGTGCTCGGCCCAGCTGGCGTACGGCGATCCGGCCGGGGCGGGGACGGAGGTCAGCGGGCGGCCGATGTACTGGCCGTAGGTGGCCTCGTCCACGCCCGGGATGCCCTGGGGCACCTTGCGGTAGCGGTCGTAGTCGTCCCAGGAGATCAGGTGCCTGACCTCGATGCCCCGGCGGCGGATCTCGTCCGCGACCAGGTGCGGGGTCATGACCTCGCGCAGGTTGCCCAGGTGGATCGGACCGGAGGGCGAGATTCCGGACGCGACGACGACAGGTTTGCCGGGTGCTCGGCGCTCCGCCTCGGCGATGACCTCGTCCGCGAAACGGGAGACCCAGTCGGTCTCGGTGCTGCTCTGAGCCACGACACGTCCTTCTACTCGAATGCTGGCTTCAGCCATTCTCCCAGACGGATCGGGCCGCTCCGGGGTTGCTCCCCGCCCCCATATCCAGAAGAACCGGCAGCGGCCGCGTGGGATACTCGGCACTTGTCGGAACACCCAAGTGCACCCACCGGCACCACCTCACAGGAACGGCAGCTCATGGCCTCGGTCCCTTCCCTCGCTTCCTCCGTCAACCAGCGCGTCGCCGACGCCCTCGCCTCCGCCCTGCCGGAGGCCGGTGCCGCCGATCCGCTGCTGCGACGAAGCGACCGGGCCGACTTCCAGGCCAACGGCATCCTGGCGCTCGCGAAGAAGGCCAAGGCCAACCCGCGCGAGCTCGCGACGACCGTGGTCGAGGCCCTTCCCACCGGTGACCTGATCAAGGAGATCGAGGTCTCCGGCCCCGGCTTCCTCAACATCACGATCACCGACCGGGCCATCGTCGAGACCCTCGCCGCGCGGGCCCTCGACGACCGCCTCGGCGTCCCGCTCGCCGAGGACGCGGGCACCACGGTGATCGACTACGCCCAGCCGAACGTCGCGAAGGAGATGCACGTCGGCCACCTGCGCTCCGCCGTGATCGGCGCCGCGATGGTGGAGATCCTGGAGTTCACGGGCGAGAAGGTGGTCCGCCGCCACCACATCGGCGACTGGGGCACCCAGTTCGGCATGCTCATCCAGTACCTGCTGGAGCACCCGCACGAGCTGGACCACGAGTCGGACGCGGAGGTCTCCGGCGAGGAGGCCATGTCCAACCTGAACCGCCTCTACAAGGCCTCGCGCGTCCTCTTCGACTCCGACGAGGAGTTCAAGACGCGCGCCCGTGCCCGCGTGGTCGACCTCCAGGCCGGCGAGCCGCAGACCCTCGCGCTGTGGCAGCGGTTCGTCGACGAGTCGAAGATCTACTTCTACTCCGTCTTCCACAAGCTGGACATGGACATCCAGGACCCCGACGTGGTCGGCGAGTCCGGCTACAACGACATGCTCGTGGAGACCTGCAAGCTGCTGGAGGAGTCGGGCGTCGCCGTCCGTTCCAACGGCGCGCTCTGCGTGTTCTTCGACGACGTCAAGGGCCCGGACGGCAACCCGACGCCGCTGATCGTCCAGAAGTCCGACGGCGGCTTCGGCTACGCCGCGACCGACCTCTCCGCGATCCGCGACCGCGTCGGCGGCCTGAACGCCACCACGCTCCTGTACGTCGTCGACGCCCGCCAGTCCCTCCACTTCAGGATGGTCTTCGAGACCGCCCGCCGCGCCGGCTGGCTGAACGACGAGGTCAAGGCCGTCCAGCTGGCCTTCGGCACGGTCCTCGGCAAGGACGGCAAGCCGTTCAAGACCCGTGAGGGCGAGACGGTACGGCTGGTGGACCTGCTCGACGAGGCCGTCGAGCGGGCGACGGCCGTCGTGCGCGAGAAGGCCGAGAAGGTCGGCCTGACCGAGGACGAGATCGTCGAGAACGGCCGGTACGTGGGCATCGGCGCGGTGAAGTACGCCGACCTGTCGACGTCCGCCGCCCGCGACTACAAGTTCGACCTGGACCAGATGGTCTCGCTGAACGGCGACACCTCCGTCTACCTCCAGTACGCGTACGCCCGCATCCGGTCCATCCTGCGCAAGGCCGGCGACCGTTCCCCGGCCGCCCACCCGGAGCTGGAACTGGCCCCGTCCGAGCGGGCGCTGGGCCTGCACCTGGACCAGTTCGGCGAGCTCCTCGCCGAGGCCGCCGCCGACTACGCGCCGCACAAGGTGGCCGCGTACCTCTACCAGCTGTCCTCGCTGTTCACGACGTTCTACACCGAGTGCCCGGTCATCAAGCCGGAGCCGGAGCTCGTCGTCGGCGAGAACCGCCTGTTCCTGTGCGACCTGACGGCGCGCACCCTCTCCAAGGGCATGTCGCTCCTCGGCATCCGCACTCCCGAGAAGCTCTGACACCCCGCACGACCAGCGCGGAACGAACGGCCCCGGCAGCTGCTGCCGGGGCCGTTCGTTCACCCGGACGGGCCGGTTCGGGTCACGGGGCCCGGGTAGGGGACGGGCCGTCCGACCCCCACCCCCGATGGGAGAGCCCCGTGGCCGACATGAACGGCCCCTACAAGCCCGGCACCCCGTGCTGGATCGACCTGATGGTCCCCGACCAGCAGGCCGCCATCGACTTCTACTGCGACCTCTTCGGCTGGCAGGGCGAGATCGGCCCGCCCGAACAGGGCGGCTACGCCGTCTGCACCCTCAAGGGCAAGCCCGTCGCCGGGATCATGAAGGCGATGAACCCCGACGGCTCCGTCCCGGACCCGCTGCCGCCGACCGTGTGGACCACGTACCTGTCCACCGACGGCCTCGACTCCACCGTCCGGGCCGCCACCGACGCCGGGGGCCGGGTCCTGGCCGGCCCGATGGACGTGATGGACCTCGGGCGGATGGCCGTCGCCGCCGACCCCACCGGCGCCGTCTTCGGCCTGTGGGAGCCCGGCAGCTTCGACGGCGCGGGCATCGTCAACGAGCACGGCGCCCTCACCTGGAACGAACTGTCCACCGGCGACACCGGCGCCGCCGCGGCGTTCTACTCCGCCGTCCTGCCCATCGGCACCGCCGCCTCCACGATGGTGGGCGCCTCGGACTACACGGAGTTCCAGGTCGGCGGCCGCGCGGTGGCCGGGATGATGGACCTGGGCAAGCTCCCGCCCGGCACGCCGCCGAACTGGCTGCCGTACTTCCACGTGGACGACGTGGACGGCATCCAGGCCGCGGCCACCCGCGCCGGCGCCGGCGTCCTCGCCCCCGCCTTCGACATGGTGGCGGGCCGCATGGCCGTCCTGGCCGACCCGCAGGGCGCGCCCTTCGCGGTCATCACGGCGAACGCCGGTCAGCAGCCCGCCTGACGACGGGTACGGCCCCGGCGGCGCACCCGCCGGGGCCGGGGCGTCACGGCCGTCGCCGTACGCCTGCGGCCGTCGCCGTACGCGTACGGTCCTCAGCGCCGCAGGGCCTCCGCCGGCTGGATGCGGGCGGCGCGCCAGGCGGGGTACAGCCCCGCCAGGAGTCCCGTGACCAGGCCCAGCAGCGGTGCGGCCGCGACGGTCGCGGGGTGCACGACGGGGGTCCAGTCGCGGACCACGGCGACGCCCACGACGGTGAGCGTGCCCAGGGACGTGCCGACGAGCCCGCCGAGCGCCCCCAGGGCCCCCGATTCCGCGAGGAACTGGGTGGTGATGTGGCGCCCCCGCGCCCCCAGCGCCCGCCGCAGCCCGATCTCGCCCGTCCGCTCCAGGACCGCGACCAGCGTGGTGTTCGCGATGCCGACGGCGCCGATGACCAGGCAGATCCCGGCCAGGACCAGGAAGAGCTGCTCCAGGTCGGAGGTGACGCCGGAGCGCAGGGTGCGCGGGTCGGGCGGCGGTACGGCCTTGAGGTACTCGGGGTGGTCGGGCCGCAGCGCGGTCGGGGCGAGCCGGGCGACCTGCCGGGCGGCGCCGACCTCCGTCGCGACGAGCATGGTCGTGCCGCCCTCGGGCGCTCCCCAGATCTCCTCCGCGGTCGTCCGGGGCACCACGACCGACAGCAGCAGCTCGGCCTTGCGCTCCACGTCCTCGATGATCCCGATCACGGTGAACGGCTCGGCGCCGATGAAGACGGCCGGCCGGGTCTCCAGGGTGGTGATGCCGAGCCGGGCGGCAGCGCCCGAGCCGAGGACGGCCACGCGCTGCCGGTTCCCGGAGTGGTACGCGTCGTACAGGCGCCCCTGCGCCAGCCGGGGGACGGCGGCGCGCAGCGCGCCCGGCGAGGCCGCGACGACGTCCGTGCGCTCGCCCCCGCCCGCGGCGCCGCCGACGGGTGCGGCGCGTACGGCGTCCGTGGCCGGGTCGAGGCGGACGGTGTGGAACACGCCCGCGTGCCGGACCCCGCCCAGGCGTTCGACGCGGAGGTCGGCGTCCGCCGGGAAGCCGGGGCCGGCGAAGGGGTTCTGCTCGCGGGCGACGTCCTCGACGGTCACCTCGGTCGCGGTGAGCAGGTCGAAGCGGCTGTCGATCTGGGACGAGGTCGTGGCGGTCAGGCCGAGGACGGCGACGAAGGTGCCGACGCCGAGCACCGTCCCGAGGGCGGTCAGCGCCGAGCGGGCCGGGCGCTGGAGGATCCCCGCGAGGGACTCGGAGAGGGTGTCGCGGACGGCGAGGCGGGAGGGCTCGACCCGTACGGGCGGCTCGGCCCGGGCGGCCGTACGGGTCCGGCGCCACCTCATGCGGGTGCCTGTTCGCGCAGTACGCCGTCGCGGATCGCGACGGTCCGGCCGCCGTGCGCGGCGACCTCCTGGTCGTGGGTGATGACGAGCACGGTCATCCCGTCGGCGTGGAGTTCGTCCAGCAGGGCCAGGACGGTGGCGGCGTTGGCCGAGTCCAGGTTTCCGGTGGGTTCGTCGCACAGCAGCAGGGACGGCCGGGCGACCAGTGCGCGGGCGATGGCCACCCGTTGGCGTTCGCCGCCCGACAGCCGGGAGGGGACCGCGCCGAGGCGGTGCCCGAGCCCGACGCGTACGAGCGCCTCGCGGGCGCGGGCGGGGCGTTCCCTGCGGGGCACGCCGTTGTACAGCATGGCGAGGGCGACGTTCTCCAGGGCCGGGCGGTGGGGCAGGAGGTGGAAGGACTGGAAGACGAATCCGATGCGGCGGCCGCGCAGGGCCGTCCGGTCGTGGTCGCCGAGCGAGCCGGTGTCGATGCCGTCGAGGAGGTAGCGGCCCTCGGTGGGCGCGTCGAGCAGGCCGGCGATGTTGAGGAAGGTCGACTTGCCGGAGCCCGAGGGGCCGACGACGGTGACGAACTCGCCGCGCTGGATGGTGAGGTCGCAGGGTGCGAAGGCAGCGACCGGCGGCGGCCCCGGGTAGGTCAGGCCCGCCTGCCGGAACTCGATGACGGGCGGCGGGAGTTGAGTGGGGAAGGGGAGTGCGGCCGTACTCATGCCCCGCCGCCGCCCTTGACCGCGCCCGTGCCCGTGCCCTTGTCCTTGCCGCCGTTCTGCTTGCCGTTCTGCCGGCCCCCGGCACGCGGGTCGACGCCGGTGACCACCGAGTCCCCGTCGGTGAGGATCCCCTCTCCGGTGGGCCGGACCTCCACGTAGCCGTCGCCGGTGGTGCCGGGCCGGACCTCGACCCGGCGCTGGACGCCCGTGGCGTCCACCACCGTGACGGTGGTGCGGCCGTCGGCTCCGGCGGACACCGCGGACACGGGGACGACGAGCGCGTCGCCGTCGGTCGCCGCGGCCTCCACGGTGAGCCGTACGTCCTGGCCGACGAGCTGGGTGTCCAGCGGCGCGAGCGGGCGTACGAGCATCTCGTACCCGGCGGGCCCGCCCGGGGCGGGGGCCTGCCGGTCCTGCCCCTGGCCGCCGCCCGACCCGCCGTTCGGCGCGGCGGGCTGGGCGGACTGCGGGGCGTCCGCGACCGACAGCACTTCGGCCGCCGCGGTGAGCCCGCTGACCTCGGAGAGGATCTCGACCTTCTGGCCGGGCCGGACCAGGCCCTTCTGGTGGTCCTGGAGCTGCCCGCGCACGACCAGCGCCCCCGCGGACAGCGACAGCGCGGCGCCGCTGACGGGGGATCCGGGGCGCACGGCGACCGAGTCGGCCCGTGCGGGGAACGACTCCAGGAAGACGACCTCGCCGGCCGGCAGCATCGGCCCGGCCGCCGCGCGGGCCTCGGCGAGGCGTTCGCGGGCCTTGCGCAGGTCCTGCGCGGCGCGGTTCACCGCCCGGGCGGCGTCCGGGCCGGAGCCCTTGGCCGTGCCGGAGCCCTTCGCGCCCGGGCCGGTCGGCGCGGCACCGGGGGCCGCGGGGGCGGCCGTACCGACCGCGGTGGCGGGGGACCGGGCGTCCTCCAGGGCGCGCTCGCCGGAGGTGACCGCGTCCTCCGCGGACCTGACCGCCTCGCCGCGGTCGGCCACGGCGGGCAGCGGGTCGTAGCCGATCGAGCGGTAGAAGGAGCTCAGCGCCGCCTTCGTACCGGCGCCGAAGGTGCCCGCCCGGTCGGAACCCGAGCCGTGGCCGAGGCCGGACAGGGCCTTCTGGAGCTGCTTCACGTCGTCGCCGGTGGCCCCGGGCTTGAGGTCCCGGTACACCGGCAGGGCGCCGGGCAGCGCGAAGACCGGGCGCCCGGACACCTCCAGGAGCATCCTGCCCGCGTCGACCCGGTCGCCCTGGCGCACGGCGACCTTGGTGACCACGGGGGCGGCGGCGCCCTCCCCGCCGGCGACCGCCGGGGTGACCTGGACCGCCTGGGCCGAGGCGACCGTGCCGCGCACGATGACGGTGTCCCGCAGGACGCGCTTCTCCACGCGGGCGACGAGGACGTCCAGGGGCGGCGGCCCGGCCTCGGCCGCGGTCTGCGCCGGGGACTTGATCACCTGCGAGGCCGCGACGCCGGCCCCGGAGAGCAGTACCGCACCCACCGCCACGGCCCCCACCCAGGCCCGGCGCCGGGACATGCCCGCGGACCCTCCGGCCCCCTCGACCGACACTTCGACCGGCACCTCGACCGCCTCCACGGACCCTGCGGTCGCCACGTCCCCGGTCATCCGCCGGCCTGCCCGTCGGTCACGGGCCCGCCCGTACCCCCGCACTTCTTCAGGGCCGCGAACCCCTCGGGCGAGCTCTTCGGGTCCAGCTCCTCCAGGTCGTGCCGGGCGGTCAGGGGATCGGGGTCGGGGAACCGGGCCACGCCGTTCGCCCGCATGCAGGCGGTGAACTCCCGCGCCTCGGCCATCTGTTCGGCGGACACCGGAGGCAGCGAGCGGCGGCTTGCGCAGGCGTCCTCGGCCTCCTTGACCCTGACCGGATCCGCACGGTCCGAATCCACCACCGGAATCCCGGAATCGGTTTCCTTCATCGGCAGCCCCTTTTCCTCAAGGCACCGGAAGAAGTCGGCCTGCCCGGGGTCCACCACACCTTTGGACCGGGTGGATCGCGGAACGGAAACCGAGGCCGAGGCCGTACCGAGAGCCGCACCGGACACCGGGACGGACGGCGCCCCCGCCCTTTCCGCCCCGGAACACCCGGACAGCAGAAAGGCCAGGGAGAGCGCGGCGGGGACGGCCGCGGATCGGGCCCGTCGAGATGGCACAGCAGGCCTCCTAAGGCGGCGTGTATCAGCGACACCCTAGGTCAACGAAGAATCAATCGCCCCGTACTCAGGGACAGTTGCGAGCCGTTCCCGGGCCCCCGAACCCGTTCCGGTCACGGTCCGGCCGGAATGGACCGGGCCGTCCCGACCGCCCGGCGCACGCGGCACCCCGACCTCAGACGTGCCCCGCGGCACAACGGGCGATCCGGTGGTGCACGGCGAGCAGGCACACCTGGACCCGGGACAGTCCCCCCAGCTTTCCGCGGATGTTCTCCAGGTGGAACTTCGCGGTGCGAACGGTCATTCCGAGCGCTTTCGACAGCTCTTCGTTCGAGGGGCCGCAGGCCATTGCCCCGAACGTCTGGAGCTCGCGTTCCGTGAGATCCGATATCCGGGGGAAACCTCGATGGAGCCACCCGGGCGCTTCGTCCCGCCGATGTGATTCGCCCGCTTCACCGAGTTCGCAGCAGGGGCAGTAACCGCGCATATCCCCCCTTTCATATCGGGATGAATCCTATCCGTCGAGTGACGATGCGCTCTATTGGTCGTTTTCCCCACTACTGACGGGTAAAGGCCCCAGTTCCTCCTATTCCCCCGGATCGCTCACGCAGAGCAACGCGCCGTCGCGACGGCCTTCCACCCCCCAGGCGCGCAAGGTGTCACGTGTGAACCGGCGCTCAGCTGCACCGCTTCGGGGCGGGAGCAGGGAGAGCCGCTCGCGCAGGTGGGCCGCCCGAATGTGGAGATTCACGGAGCGACGGTCGCGCGCAGTGACTAGCGTGGCGCCGGGCACCGACCCGTACTCCTCGATGAGTACGGGTCCGCGCGGCGTCATGCACGTACAGGGGTGGGGAGTTCGCAGTCATGCCACCGAGGAAGCGCACACGGCCGAACGCGACGACCATGAAGATGGTCGGCGCGCAGCTGGCCGCCGCCCGCACCGCCAAGAACCTGACCCAGAAACAGCTCGGCGAACTCGTCCGCCTGGACGCCGAGACCATCGCCTCGATCGAGCAGGGCCGCCGCGCCCTGATGCCGAACGTCGCGGAACTGATGGACCGCCACCTGGGCCTCCCAGGCCTCCTGGCGGTGGCGGCCCACGAGATGCCGGACGTGGACACGATTCCACCCTGGGCCGAGCCGCTGCTGGAGATGGAGCGGACGGCCACGGCGTTCTCCTCGTACGAGAACCAGGTCGTCCCGGGCCTGCTCCAGACGGGCGCCTACGCCGAAGCGGCCTTCCGCAGCCGCGTTCCGATCTTCGCCGAGGAGGAGATCCAGGCCCACACGGCCGCCCGCATCGCCCGCCAGGGCATTCTGCGCCGCAAGCAGCCGGTCCAGGCCAGCTTCGTCATCTGGGAACCGGTCCTTCGGTACGCCCTGGGCGGCGAGGAGGTGCACGCGGGCCAGCTCCGCCACCTCCTGGACTGCTCAGAGCTCCCCGGGGTGGCCATCCAGGCCGTCCCGCTCGGCCTCCACTCCCACCCGGCGCTGGACGGCCCGTTCGTACTGCTGGAGACCCCGGACCATCAGCACATCGCGTACCTCGAAACGCAGCGCGGCAGCCTGGTGGTTTCCCACCTTGACGAGGTCAGCATCCTCTCTCAGAAATATGGGATGCTGCGGACTCAGGCCCTCAACCCTGAGGAAACCAGGGACCTGTTGAAGCGGCTGCTAGGAGATCGATGAGCACCGAACTCACGTGGTTCAAGTCAAGCTACAGCGGCAGCGAAGGCGGAAACTGCGTCGAGGTGGCCCGCCGCGCGGAGACCGTCCACGTCCGGGACAGCAAGGTGAGCGGCGGGCCCATCCTGGACCTGGACCCCGCCGCGTGGGCGGCCCTCACGGAGTGGACGGCGGGAAACCGGTGATCCGGCCCGCCAGCCCGTCCAGGATGCGGTCCAGGCCGTAGCGGAACTGGAAGTCCGGTTCGCCGGAGCCCGTGAACGCGTCGGAGTCCAGCAGCCGCGTCACGGCGGGATGGGTGTCCGGGCCGGTCATCAGCCGCAGCGTGCGCACGTACCGGTCCATCGCCAGGGCCGGTGAGACCCCGGACTTCACGATGGCCTCCATCATGTCGGCGGCCATGACCGCCTCGTTCCGCACGAGGCCGCCGACCAGGATGATCGTCGAGATCTTCTCGCCCTCGTCCAGGCCCGTGCCGGCCAGCGCCGCGAGCCCGCGTTCCATCCAGGCGAGCTGGTTCGGGCTGACCGGTGCGCCGGTGAGCGGGATGCGCACGATCCAGGAGTTGGCCATCAGGACCGCCCGCTGCGCGAACGCCCAGTGCGACAGCAGTTCCCGCCAGCCCCCGTCCCGCACCTCCGGGGGGACCGGCGGCGGGACGCCGACCCCGACGTCCGCCATCAGGATGTACAGCTCTTCCTTCGCCGTGACGTACCGGTAGAGGGACATCGTCGAGACGCCGAGTTCCTTGGCGACCCGGCCCATGGAGACGGCGTCCACGCCCTCCGCGGCGGCCAGCGCCACGGCCGCGTCCACGATCCGGGGGAGCGTGAGCGTGGGGCGCGGGCCCTTGCCCGGGCGTTCTCGCAGGCCCCAGGCCATTTCCAGGCTCGCCGGGAGTCCGGTGCCGCCCTGCGCGTCCGTCATCGCCGTCCCTCCCTCCGCCAGTGGTCGATTGACCCACATCCTAGTTCTGTGTATTACTTACACAGAAGCGCGTAACCCATACGCAGAAGGGAGCGTGGTCCGTGACGACCACGAACGACCTCGGTATCCAGGCCTCCGGACTCGTCAAGTCGTACGGCGCCCTGCGCGTCCTCGACGGCATCGACCTCGCCGTCCCGCGCGGCAGCGTCCTGGCCCTGCTCGGCCCCAACGGCGCCGGGAAGACCACCACCGTCCGCATCCTGGCCACCCTCACCGCCCCCGACTCGGGCACCGCGCGCGTCGCCGGCCACGACACCGCCGCCGAGCGGCGCCTCGTCCGCCGCGCCATCAGCCTCACCGGGCAGTCCGCCGCCGTCGACGACCTCCAGACCGGCGCCGAGATGCTCCGCATGACGGCCCGGCTCCGCGGGCTCTCCCCCCGCGCCGCCCGGAGCCGGGCCGACGAGCTCCTCGACCGCTTCGGGCTCGCCGGGGCCGCCGACCGCACGGCCAAGACGTACTCGGGCGGCATGCGCCGGCGCCTGGACCTCGCCGCCGGCCTCGTCTCCCGGCCCGAGGTGATCTTCCTGGACGAGCCGACCGCCGGACTCGACCCGCGCAGCCGCCAGGACCTCTGGGACCTCGTACGGGAACTGCGCGCCGAGGGCACCACCGTGCTGCTCACCACCCAGTACCTGGAGGAGGCCGACCAGCTCGCCGACCGCGTCGCCGTCCTGGCCGCCGGGCGCATCGCCGCCGAGGGCACCCCGGCCGCGCTCAAGTCCCGCGTCGCGGGCCACCGCCTCGACCTCACCCTGACGAGCCGCACCGCCTACGAGGCCCTGGCCGGGCGCGCCGTCCACCTGGCCCCCGACGAGCTCACCCTCGGCCTGCCCACCGACGGCAGCGCCGCCCACGTACGGTCCCTGCTCGACGAACTCGACCCCGACCGCACCGGCGTCGACCGCTTCACGGTCCGCAGCGCCACCCTCGACGACGTGTTCCTCACCCTGACGGGAGCCGCTCCGTGACCTCCGCCGCCCTCACCCCAGCCGCTCTGACCCCCGCCGTCACCCTGGCCGCACGCAGCCTGCGCATCAGCAGCCGCAGGCCGGACGTACTGGTCACCGCCCTGATGCTGCCGGTCATGCTGATGCTGATCTTCGTCTACTTCTTCGGCGGCGCCATCGACACCGGCACCGCGTACGTCACCTACGTCGTCCCCGGCGCGATGCTGCTGTGCGCGGGCTTCGGCGCCGCGAGCACCGCCGTCAGCGTCAGCCAGGACATGAAGGACGGAGTGATCGACCGCTTCCGCTCCCTCGACATCGGCGGCATCCCCATCCTGGCCGGGCACGTCACCGCGTCCGTCGCGCGGAACCTGCTGTCCACCGCCCTGGTCCTCGGCGTCGCCCTCGCCATCGGCTTCCGGCCCCAGGCCGGCCCCCTCGGCTTCCTCGCGGCCGCCGGGCTGCTGTTCGCGTACATCACCGCGATCTCTTGGCTGGCCGCCGCGCTCGGCCTGCTCGCCGACTCCCCCGAGGCGGCCGGCGGCTTCACCTTCCTGATGATGTTCCTGCCGTACCCGTCCAGCGCGTTCGTCCCCATCGACACCATGCCCGGCTGGCTCCACGGCTTCGCCGACCACCAGCCGCTGACCCCGGTCATCGAGTCCCTGCGCGCCCTGCTCCTGGACCGGCCCGCCGGGGACGCGCCCTGGGTGGCCCTCGCCTGGTGCGCGGGCATCACGGCCCTGGCCGTGGCGCTCTCCGCGGCCCTGTTCGCCCGCCGCACCCGCTGAACGGGCCGGCTCCCCACGGGGGTGGGAGCCGGCCGCCGGATCAGCGGTTCAGCGGGTGGGAACGGCGCCCGGACGCCTCGTCGATCTCGGCGTGGGCCTTCTGCAGCATCTGCGACGCGAGGTCCATGAGCGCACGGGCACCCGCGATCTCCTCCCCGACCCTCAGCTGCTCCGGATCGGACGGATGGCGCATGGCGTAGCCGCGCGCCCTCATCTCGGAGCCGTCACCGAGCCTGACCAGGGCGGCCGCACCCGTGCGGTCGCCCTCCTCGGTGAATTCGAGCTCCACGTGCCAACCGACGAGTGTGGACACGGTGCACCACCTCCAGGGGCTCGCCCTCCCCCCAGCGTGCGCCCCGCCGCCGCGCCCCGCGAGCGGGCCGGGCGGCGGTGGGGGCGCCCGCTCAGCGCGCCTCGCGCAGCCAGCCCGCGACCTCGGTCGCCCAGTACGTCAGGATCGTGTCCGCGCCCGCCCGCTTGATGCCCAGCAGGCTCTCCAGAACGGCCCGGTCGCGCTCGATCCAGCCCTTCTCCGCCGCCGCCTCGATCATCGCGAACTCGCCGCTGATCTGGTACGCGGACACCGGTACGTCCACCGCCTGCGCCACCCGGTACAGGACGTCCAGGTAGGGCCCGGCCGGCTTGACCATCACCATGTCGGCGCCCTCCTCCAGGTCCAGCGCCAGCTCCCGCAGGGACTCCCGCGCGTTCGCCGGATCCTGCTGGTACGTCTTGCGGTCCCCCTGGAGCGAGGAGCCCACCGCCTCGCGGAACGGCCCGTAGAAGGCGGACGAGTACTTCACCGTGTACGCCAGGATCGACACGTCCTCGTGGCCCGTCTCGTCCAGCGCGTCGCGGATCACCCCGATCTGACCGTCCATCATCCCGCTCGGCCCCACCATGTGGACGCCCGCGTCGGCCTGGACCTGCGCCATCTCCGCGTACCGCTCCAGCGTCGCGTCGTTGTCGACGCGCCCGTGCTCGTCCAGGACCCCGCAGTGCCCGTGGTCGGTGTACTCGTCCAGGCACAGGTCCGACATGATCACCAGGTCGTCGCCGACCTCGGCCCGCACGTCGCGGATCGCCAGCTGCAGGATCCCGTCCGGCTCGGTGCCCGCCGTGCCCCGCGCGTCCTTGTTCTCGTCCGCCGGAACGCCGAACAGCATGATCCCCGAGACGCCCGCCGCGACCGCCTCCGCGGCGGCCTTGCGCAGCGTGTCGCGCGTGTGCTGGACCACGCCCGGCATCGCCGAGATCGCCAGGGGCTCGCTGATGCCCTCCCGCACGAACGCCGGCAGGATCAGGTCCGAGGGGTGCAGCCGGTTCTCCGCGACCATCCGCCGCATCGCCGGGGTGGTGCGCAGCCGGCGGGGCCGGGAGCCGGGGAAGGATCCGTACGCGCTCATTGTCAGTCGCCTCTTCGAGCATCGAGAACAGTCGCAACCAGCGTAGGGCCCGCGCGCACCCCGCCCGGGCCCGCCCGGCACCTCCGCACCGCGACACCGCCAGAGCCGCCGCACCCGTACCCGTTACCCGCTCGGCCGCCTACCGCCACGTACGGCGCAGGGCCCGGACGCGTCGCGCGTCCGGGCCCTGCCTCACACCACTGCCGACCGGTCAGGTCGTACGGCGCCTGCGCGCCCCCGGCCGCCGCTCGCTCGGCCGGAACACCGTCTCGCCGGCCTCCTTGGCCGCCTCGCGGCGCGCCGCGCCGTACTCGGCGAGGGCCTCCGCCAGCTTCGACACCGACGGCTCCGGCGACAGCACGTCCACGCGCAGCCCGTGCTCCTCCGCGGTCTTGGCCGTCGCCGGCCCGATACACGCGATGACGGTCACGTTGTGCGGCTTGCCCGCGATCCCGACCAGGTTGCGGACGGTGGAGGACGAGGTGAACAGCACGGCGTCGAACCCGCCGCCCTTGATCGCCTCGCGCGTGTCCGCCGGCGGCGGCGACGCGCGCACGGTCCGGTAGGCCGTGACGTCGTCGACCTCCCACCCGAGCTCGATCAGCCCGGCGACCAGCGTCTCGGTCGCGATGTCGGCCCGCGGCAGGAACACCCGGTCGATCGGGTCGAAGACCGGGTCGTAGGGCGGCCAGTCCTCCAGCAGCCCGGCCGCGGACTGCTCGCCGCTCGGCACCAGGTCCGGCTTCACGCCGAACTCCACCAGCGAGGCCGCGGTCTGCTCGCCCACCGCGGCGACCTTGATGCCCGCGAAGGCCCGCGCGTCGAGCCCGTACTCCTCGAACTTCTCCCGCACCGCCTTCACGGCGTTGACCGAGGTGAAGGCGATCCACTCGTAGCGGCCCGTGACCAGGCCCTTGACGGCCCGCTCCATCTGCTGCGGGGTGCGCGGCGGCTCCACGGCGATGGTCGGCACCTCGTGCGGCACCGCTCCGTAGGAACGCAGCTGGTCGGAGAGCGAGGCGGCCTGCTCCTTGGTACGCGGTACGAGCACCCGCCAGCCGAACAGCGGCTTCGACTCGAACCAGGCCAGCTCGTCGCGGCGCGCGGCGGCGCCGTGCTCCCCGACCACGGCTATGACCGGCCGGGCGCCCTCGGGCGAAGGCAGCACCTTGCCCTGCTTGAACACCTGCGCGATCGTGCCCAGCGTCGCGCACCAGGTGCGCTGCCGCGTGGTCGTGCCGGCGACGGTCACCGTCAGCGGGGTGTCTGGCTTGCGCCCGGCGCCCACCAGCTCGGCGGCGGCCGCCGAGACGGTCTCCAGGGTCGAGGAGACGACGAGTATGCCGTCGCTCGCGCCCGCCTCGGTCCAGCAGCGCGCCGAGGCGGTCCTGGCGTCCACGAAGCGCACGCCGTTGCCGTCGCCCCGCTCCCGCAGCGGCACACCGGCGTACGCGGGCACGCCCACGGCCGTCGGGATGCCGGGCACGACCTCGAAGGGGATGCCCTCGGAGGCGCAGACGAGCATCTCCTCGGCCGTGTTCCCGTCGAGCCCGGGGTCGCCGGTGACGGCTCGCACGACCCGCCTGCCGGAGCGTGCGGCCTCCATGACAAGATTGGCCGCGTCCCGGATCACAGGGACCCCGGCGGCTGCTGACTTCTCGTCAGCTACCGTCAGCTGTGGCGTGTCGACGTTGACGCGCGCATGGGTGCGCACGACGTCGAGCACATCGGGCTCCGCGATCAGCACGTCCGCGGCGGCGAGCGCCTCGACGGCGCGCAGCGTCAGCAGACCCGGGTCGCCGGGGCCGGCACCGAGGAAGGTGACGTGTCCGTGGGCGGCGATGCCCGGAAAAGCGGAGGTGGTGGGACGTGTGGGGCTCACGCTCGCTCCCCCATCAGACCGGCCGCGCCCTTGGCCAGCATCTCGTCCGCGAGTTCGCGGCCGAGCGCCATGGCCTCGTCGTACGACTGGGGCACGGGACCGGTGGTGGACAGCTGCACCAGCGTCGAGCCGTCGAGGGTTCCGACGACGCCGCGCAGGCGCATTTCATTGACAGTCTGACCGTCGGCCAGCAGGTCGGCGAACGCCCCCACGGGGGCGCTGCAGCCGGCCTCCAGGCGGGCGAGCAGGGAACGCTCGGCGGTGACGGCGGCCCGCGTGTACGGGTCGTCGAGCTCGCCGAGCGCCGCGATCAGGTCCGCGTCGGACGCGAGGCACTCCACGGCCAGGGCTCCCTGGCCGGGCGCGGGCAGCATGCCGTCGACCGGCATCAGCTCGGTGGCCTCGTCGCCGCGGCCGATCCGGTTCAGTCCGGCGGCGGCCAGCACCACGGCGTCGAGCGCGCCGTCGCGCACGAACCCGATGCGGGTGTCCACGTTGCCGCGGATCGGCACGGTCTCGATGCGCTTGCCCAGCGACAGCGCCAAGTGGTTCAGCTGGGCCGTCCGGCGCGGCGAACCGGTGCCGATCCGGGCGCCGTCGGGCAGCTGCTCGAAGGTCAGGCCGTCGCGGGCGACGAGCGCGTCCCGGGCGTCCTGGCGCTGCGGCATCGCCGCGATCACCAGGTCGTCGGGCTGCGCCGTCGGCAGGTCCTTCAGCGAGTGCACGGCGAAGTCGACCTCGCCGCGCACCAGTGCCTCGCGCAGCGCGGTGACGAAGACCCCGGTGCCGCCGATCTGCGCGAGGTGCTCGCGCGACACGTCGCCGTAGGTCGTGATCTCCACGAGCTCCACGGTCCGCCCGGTGACCGCGCGGACCGCGTCGGCGACGTGGCCCGACTGCGACATGGCCAGCTTGCTCCGCCGCGTACCGAGCCGCAGCGGCTGGTCGGGACGTGTGTTCATGATGCCCGTCCTGGGTCGTCGTCGTTCATCGGATCGGCCGCGTCTGCCCGGCTGACGGATGCCACCGTCTGCGGGTCGAGGTCGAAGAGTTCGCGCAGCGCCTCGGCGTACCCGGCGCCGCCGGGCTCGCTCGCCAGCTGCTTGACGCGCACGGTCGGCGCGTGGAGGAGCTTGTCGACGACGCGGCGCACGGTCTGGGTGACCTCGGCCCGCTGCCGGTCGTCGAGGTCGGGCACCCGCCCGTCGAGGCGGGCCACTTCCATGGCCACGACCTCGGCCGCCATGGCCCGCAGGGCGACGACCGTGGGCGTGATGTGCGCGGCCCGCTGCGCCGCCCCGAAGGCGGCCACTTCCGCGGCCACTATCGCGCGCACGGCGTCGACGTCCGCGGCCATCGGGGCGTCGGCGGACGTCTCGGCGAGGCTTTCGATGTCGACGAGCCGTACGCCCGGAACCCGGTGCACGGCCGCGTCGATGTCGCGCGGCATGGCCAGGTCGAGCAGGGCGAGCCGTACGGCCGTCCCGTCGCCGAGCGCGCGGGCGCTCTTGCGGGGCTGCCGCTGAGCGGCGGCCTCGCCCTGGTCGGCCCAGGTGCCGTGCAGTTCGAGCGCGCTGGCGTCGACCCCGGTCAGGGCGGCCCGGCCGTCCGCGGCCGGCGCGTCCAGTCCGAGCGGGCACCCGTCGGGCTCCGGCGCGGCGGCCAGGGTCCGTACGGCTCCGGCGTCGGCCAGCCGTCCTCCGTCGCGGGCTGCGGCAGCCAGCCGCGCCACGACCTCGGCGTCCACGCCGGCGGGTCCCGGGCCCGCGGGCGCGCGCGGCGCCTGCGGCTCGGGGTCCGGCACGGCCGCCGGGGCGAAGGCCCCGGCGCCCTGGGACACGGCGGCGAGCACGTCGTCGGCGGTCAGCACCAGCCCGGTCGCGCCCGTGCAGGACACGACCACGTCGACTCGTGTCAGCTCCTGCGGCACGGACCACATCGGGACGGCCGAAGCCCGCACCCCGGTGCCCGAGGCAACCAGAATCTCGGCGAGCCGCTCCGCCCGGTCCACGGTCCGGTTGGCCACCACGATCTCGGCGATGCCGACCCGTGCCAGCGTCGCCGCCGCGAGCGAGGACATCGACCCGGCGCCGATCACGAGCGCCCGCTTGCCGGCCGCCCACTGCGTCACCGGCGTCCTCACCGCGAGCTGCTCCAGCCCGAAGGTGACCAGCGACTGCCCGGCCCGGTCGATCCCGGTCTCCGAGTGCGCCCGCTTGCCGACGCGCAGCGCCTGCTGGAACAGGTCGTTGATCAGCCGGCCCGCGGTGTGCTGCTCCTGCCCCAGCGCCAGCGCGTCCTTGATCTGGCCGAGGATCTGGCCCTCGCCCACCACCATCGAGTCCAGTCCGCACGCCACCGAGAAGAGGTGGTGCACCGCCCGGTCCTCGTAGTGGACGTAGAGATAAGGGGTGAGCTCCTCCAGCGCGACGCCGCTGTGCTGCGCGAGCAGCGTGGACAGCTCGGCGACACCGGCGTGGAACTTGTCCACGTCGGCGTACAGCTCGATGCGGTTGCAGGTGGCGAGCACCGCGGCCTCCGTCGCCGGCTCGGCGGCGAGGGTGTCGTGCAGCAGCTTGACCTTGGCGTCCGCGGACAGCGAGGCCCGCTCCAGGACGCTGACGGGCGCGCTGCGGTGGCTCAGCCCTACGACGAGCAGGCTCATGCCGGCATCACCGCCGGGACGTCGCCCTCGGGGTTGCCCTTGCGGGCGACGGCGGCGGCCCGGCCGGCCGGCGGCACCACGGCCGCGGCGGGGGCGGCGCCGCCCACGGAGGACGCCTCGGCGGCAGCTGCGGCGGCAGCGCCCTCGCCGGCCTTGCGCTGCTCGTGGAAGGCCAGGATCTGGAGCTCGATGGAGAGATCGACCTTGCGCACGTCCACGCCCTCGGGCACGGACAGCACGGTCGGCGCGAAGTTGAGGATCGAGGTGACACCGGCCGCGATCAGCCGCTCGCTGACCTGCTGGGCCGCACCGGCCGGGGTCGCGATGACCCCGATCGAGACGCCGTTGTCCTCGATGATCTTCTCCAGCTCATCGGTGTGCTGCACGGGCATCCCGGCGACCGGCTTGCCGGCCATCGCCGGGTCGGCGTCGATCAGCGCGGCCACCCGGAACCCGCGGGACGCGAACCCGCCGTAGTTGGCGAGGGCCGCGCCCAGGTTGCCGATGCCGACGATGACGACGGGCCAGTCCTGGGTCAGCCCGAGCTCGCGGGAGATCTGGTAGACGAGGTACTCGACGTCGTAGCCGACGCCGCGCGTACCGTAGGACCCCAGGTACGAGAAGTCCTTGCGCAGCTTCGCGGAGTTGACTCCGGCCGCGGCCGCGAGCTCCTCGGAGGACACCGTGGGCACCGATCGCTCGGAGAGCGCGGTGAGGGCGCGCAGGTACAGCGGAAGCCGGGCGACAGTGGCCTCGGGAATACCTCGGCTGCGGGTCGCCGGTCGGTGAGTTCGGCCAGTTGCCACGATGCTCCTGCGGGATGAGCGGGGCTGCAGGCGGCCACTTGTCCCAGGACCGCCCCGTCGACAGCAGGCTATGCCTTTGTGAACGCGTGCACAAAGATTGTGTCCGCTTTGTCCGAGCAAAGTGACCGGGGTCACGCGCCTCCGGCACGGAACCCCGGAACCGGCGGCACGCCGAACCCGTTCAAATCCAGAAGGGGGCAAAACCGTACACACTCCTCACAGATACGCACCCCAGCCCCCACAAAACGCCCACGATGGTAACCGTGGAGTAGGTCAGCCCCCCAACGCCCGCCGCAACCGGTCCGGGTTCACCCTCCAGAAGGTGTGCTGCTCGCCGTCCACCAGCACCACCGGAATCTGCTCCCAGTGCAGCCGGTAGAGCTCCTCGTCCTGCGAGATGTCCTTCTTCTCCCAGCGCGCGCCCGTCTCGGCGCACACCCTCTCCACCACCTCCTGGGCGTCGTCGCACAGATGGCACCCGGGCTTCCCGATGAGCGTCACCACCCGCTCGCCGGGGCTCTTCTTCTCCTTGCGGCGCAACAAAGGACTCATGCCCCCATTCTCGCGCGCCGCCGGGCCCGCCCCCGCGTAACGGGGGCGCCCCGCAGAGTTCACGCCTCCGCATCCCATCGGTTCGGGAACTCCCGAACACAGTGGCTATGCTCGCGTCATGGCCGCTCTGGGATGGCTCACCCCCCGTAGGCGCTCCGCCACCGCGCGGAGCGTGCTGGCAGGCGAGGCCTCGGCCGAGGCCGCCCGCAAGACCGCTCCGGCCGACGCCCCACCGCTGACCGGCCCCGAGAGGGAAGCTGACGAGGAGGCCGCGGCGCTGGCGGAAGCCGAGGCCCGCGAACCGCAGGAGCCGGCCGAGCCCGAGTTCCCCGTCGCCGGGGACGACCTCGCCGCCGCCTTCTTCGACCTCGACAACACCGTCATGCAGGGCGCCGCCATCTTCCACTTCGGCCGCGGCCTCTACAAGCGCGCGTTCTTCCAGCGCCGCGAGCTCGCCCGCTTCGCCTGGCAGCAGGCCTGGTTCCGCCTCGCCGGCGTCGAGGACCCCGACCACATGCAGGACGCCCGCGACAGCGCCCTGTCCATCGTCAAGGGCCACAAGGTCTCCGAGCTGATGTCCATCGGCGAGGAGATCTACGACGAGTACATGGCCGAGCGGATCTGGCCGGGCACCCGCGCCCTGGCCCAGGCCCACCTCGACGCCGGCCAGAAGGTGTGGCTGGTGACCGCCGCGCCCGTGGAGACCGCCACGATCATCGCCCGCCGGCTCGGCCTCACGGGCGCGCTCGGCACGGTCGCCGAGTCCGTCGACGGCATCTACACCGGCCGCCTCGTGGGAGAACCGCTGCACGGCCCCGCCAAGGCCGAGGCGGTCCGGGCCCTGGCCGCCGCCGAGGAGCTCGACCTCGCGCGCTGCGCCGCGTACAGCGATTCGCACAACGACATTCCGATGCTGTCCCTGGTCGGACATCCGTACGCGATCAATCCCGACACAAAACTGCGCAAGCATGCCCGCACCCACGACTGGCGGCTGCGCGACTATCGGACCGGCCGCAAGGCCGTGAAGGTCGGCGTCCCGGCCGCCGCCGGTGTCGGCGCGATCGCGGGCGGCGCGGCCGCCGCCATCGCCCTGCACCGCCGCCGCAAGTAACAACTCCGGGCCCCGCCCCGCCCCCACCCCGCCGACGGCCGGACCACGGGCATTCGCTCACCTCTACCCGCGCCCCCGGCGCGGCACTCCGCCCTGCCCGACTCGGTCGTGAGCCACCGGGGAAGCTGCCATTCCGCGCACCCAACCGATCAAGAATCGATCACCAACAGCGACCGAATATGCCCTGGACACGCAACAGAAGTGTCGGAACCGGTGATTTGAGCAACTGGGTGTAGCACTGCCTGTACGAAGCGTTATTCTCCTCAAACGCATGCCACCGGTCATCTGTCGCCACGACGGGTGAACGGTCCCGCACTGCACGTGATGGAAGCTCTGCCTCTGGGAGTCCCGTGTACCCACCTGTCGGGGTTGACGCCTCGGGCCTGGCTACGCTGCGCGCAACGGTCCTCGACCACCTGCGCGGCTTCGTCCCCACCGCGTACGCCGTCCCCGCCTTCGCCGCCGCGGTCCCTGCCGGCTTCGGCCCGGCCGGTCCTTGCTATGCCCTGACCGACGGCGGCGCGACGGTGGGCAGACGCGGCCGCGCGGCCGGGGGCTCGAACGGCGCCGCCGGCACGAGCACTCAGGCCACCCACCGCCGCCCCACCGCGGACAGCGACCAGGCCCGCATGATGGACCTGGTCGAACGCGCCCAGGCCGGCGAAGCCGACGCCTTCGGCCGCCTCTACGACCAGTACAGCGACACGGTCTACCGCTACATCTACTACCGCGTCGGCGGCAAGGCGACCGCGGAGGATCTCACCAGCGAGACCTTCCTGCGCGCGCTGCGCCGCATCTCCACCTTCACCTGGCAGGGCCGCGACTTCGGCGCCTGGCTCGTGACGATCGCCCGCAACCTGGTGGCGGACCACTTCAAGTCCAGCCGCTTCCGGCTGGAGGTCACCACCGGCGAGATGCTCGACGCGAACGAGGTCGAGCGCAGCCCCGAGGACTCCGTCCTGGAGTCCCTCTCCAACGCGGCCCTGCTGGAGGCCGTGAAGAAACTCAACCCACAGCAGCAGGAGTGCGTGACCCTGCGCTTCCTGCAAGGGCTCTCGGTCGCCGAAACGGCCCGGGTGATGGGGAAGAACGAGGGCGCCATCAAGACGCTCCAGTACCGGGCGGTCCGCACCCTTGCCCGGCTCCTCCCCGAAGACGCCCGCTGACCCCCTCACACGCCCACCAGAACGACACCACCTCACATACATCCGGTGACCCCTCGATGACGCTGTGGTCCGATCATCCTTCGTCCGTAACCCAAGTGCCGCGACGCTCGTTGTGCGGAATGCAGGCTCCCTGTGGACATGCCCTGCCCGAAGCCGCTCACTCGAAAGTGTGGATGTGCTCAAGGAAGGCAACCTTCCGGACACCTTGGGGAGTCGATCGTCATGACGAGAGGAGGTGCCGCCAGTGATCGCGAACGTGACCCCGCACCGGCGGGCGAACGCCTTCGCCCAGGCCCTGGAGGATCGGACCCCGTCCGATGCTCCGGAACCGGACCCGGCGGCCGAGCAGTCCGAGGCACCTGCCGAACCTGCCGACCACGACCGGCTTTTGGCCCTGGCGAGTGCGCTCGGCGAAAGAATGCCGCGCCCAGTGCTGGACCCCCAGGTCAAAGTGGTGCAACGAGCCCAGCTCGTCGCCGCCATGGAGGCCATGGTGCTGGAGGAGAGGGCCGGGGGCGGTGCCGCCTCGGACCCTCTGGTGCCCGAACAGCGGACCGGCCGCGGCGCCCACCGGGCGACCTCGCTCCGGAAATTGCGGCCCCGCTCCCGCTGGTCCAAGGGCATTGCGGCAGGCGGCCTCACCGTGGGTGTGGCCGCAGGGGCCTTCAGCGGAGTGGCCGCTGCCAGCACGGATGCCCTGCCCGGTGATTCCCTGTACCCGATCAAACGGGGCATGGAAGACCTGAAGCTGGGGATGGCCGACGAGGACTCGGACCGGGGCGAGCTCTATCTCGACCAGGCCTCGAACCGCCTCTCGGAAGCCCGCAGGCTGATGGAACGGGGCCGGACGGGCGTGCTGGACCACGAATCCCTGGGCGAGATCCGCCGCGCGCTGGCGGGCATGAAGCACGACGCGGAGCAGGGCCACCGGCTTCTCCAGGCGGCCTACCAACGGGACGGCTCGCTCGGCCCGATGCAGACGCTCTCGTCGTTCTCCCGCTCCCACCGGGACGCGTGGGGCCGGCTCCGGGAAAAGCTCCCGGCGCAGCTCACGGACGTGGGCGGTGAAGTGGAGGGCGTCTTCCGGGCCATAGACGAAGACGTCGCGCCGCTCCAGGGCCTGCTCCCCAAGCCCCCCGAGCAGAGCAGGGGATCCGGCTCGTCCGGCACCCCGGCCAAGCCCGGCGCCCCCAGCGGCAAGCAGCAGGCCGACCCCACCCCGGGCACCCCGTCCGGCAGCAGCCCCGCGCCGTCCCCCTCGGGGAGCAGCGCCAAGCCGCAGCCCACGGGCGGCCTCCTGGGAGGTACGGGCGACCTGCTCACCCCGCCCACGGGCCAGCCCTCCCCGCCCCCCACGGGCGGCGTTCCGGAGCACCTCAAGCCGGACATCACCCTCCCGCCCCTGCTCCCGGGCATCCTCCCGGGCCTGGGCATCGACGCGGAGGACGCCGAGTAGCGCCGTCGAACGCCGGCGGGGCCCATCCAGCCCCGCCGGCGTTCACGCGTGCCCGGACCCACGACTGGCGGACCCCGCCCGGCTTCCCGCCGGCCGCCGCCCCGCCGGGGCGTCAGAAGAACACGGACCGCCGCTGCACCAGCAGGCGGTACAGCGTGTGCTGGATCTGCTCGCGCACCTGGTCCGTCAGGTTGAACATCAGCATCGGGTCCTCCGCGGCCTCCGCCGCGTACCCGTCCGTCGCGATCGGCTCCCCGAACTGGATCGTCCACTTCGTCGGCAGTGGCACCGCCCCGAGCGGCCCCAGCAGCGGGAACGTCGGCGTGATCGGGAAGTACGGGATCCCCAGCAGCCGCGCCAGCGTCTTCGCGTTGCCGACCATCGGGTAGATCTCCTCCGCGCCCACGATCGAGCACGGCACGATCGGCGTCCCCGCCCGCAGCGCCGTCGACACGAAGCCGCCGCGGCCGAACCGCTGCAGCTTGTACCGGTCTCCGAACGGCTTCCCTATCCCCTTGAAGCCCTCCGGCATCACGCCGACCAGCTCCCCGGCCTCCAGCAGCCGCTGCGCGTCCTCCGCGCACGCCAGGGTGTGCCCGGCCTTGCGCGCCAGCTCGTTGACCACCGGCAGCATGAACACCAGGTCGGCCGCCAGCAGCCGCAGGTGCCGCTGCGCCGGGTGGTGGTCGTGCACCGCGACCTGGAGCATCAGCCCGTCGAGCGGCAGCGTCCCCGAGTGGTTCGCCACGATCAGCGCACCACCCTCCTTCGGGATGTTCTCGATGCCCTTGACCTCGACCCGGAAGTACTTGTCGAACAGCGGCCGCATCAGGGACATCAGGACCTGGTCCGTCAGCTCCTTGTCGTAGCCGAACGCGTCGACCTCGTACTCCCCGGTGATCCGCCGCCGCAGGAACGACAGGCCCCCGGCGATCTTCCGGTCCCAGCCCGCTCCGGCCGGCCGCTCCGGCACCGGCTCCAGGAGCGGCGCCTGCTCGGCCGCCTCCGGGGCCGCGGCAGCGGCCGCCCGCACCCGCCGCCCCGGGGGACGCCGGCGCGGCCGGTCCTCGTCGAACGGAATGACCTTGGCGTCCGCCACTATCGCCTCGCTCCTTCAGCCACGTCGGCCCCGACGTCCGAACCGTCCACGTTCAGCATCCCAGCCACCCGGTCCACGGCACGCGCCACCCGCTCCGGCGGCAGCAGCCCGCTCCCCCGGCTCCGGGCGAAGTCGGCGAAGGTCTCGGCGGTCGTGTACATCGGCTCGAAGCCGAGCACCTCCCGCATCTGCGTGGTCTCCACCACCCTGCCGTGCGTCAGGAGCCTTATCTGCTCCGGCGAGAAGTCGGTCACCCCGACCGCCCTCAGCGCCGATCCCACCCACGTCACCGCGGGCAGCAGCAGCGGCAGCGTCGGCCGTCCCAGCCGCCGCGAGCACTGCGAGAGCAGCAGCACGCCGTCACCCGCGATGTTGAAGGTGCCGCTGTTCAGCGTCCCGCGCCTCGGCTCCTGCGCCGCCAGCCGCAACACGTCGAGCACGTCGTCCTCGTGGACGAACTGGAGCCGCGGGTCGTAGCCCAGCACGGTCGGCATCACCGGAATGGAGAAGTACTCGGCCAGCGCCGAGTCCGCGAAGGGCCCCAGGATGTTCGCGAAGCGCAGCACGCACACCGCGACGTCCGGCCGCCGGCGCGCGAAGCCCCGTACGTACCCCTCGACCTCGGCCGCGTCCTTGGCGAAGCCGCCCGCGGGCAGCGACTTCGGCTCCGTGGTCTCGGTGAAGACGGCCGGATCCCGCGAGGTGCCCCCGTACACGCTGGTACTGGACTTCACCACGAGCCGCCGCACCGTCGGGGACTTCTGGCAGGCCCCGAGGAGCTGCATCGTCCCGATGACGTTCGTTTCCTTGACGGTGCTGTGCGCGCCGCCCGTTCCCGCCCGGCCTCCGGTGACCGCCAGGTGGACCACCGTGTCCACGGCGTGCTCGGCGAGCACGCGGGCGATCGCCGACTGCCTGATGTCCGTACGGACGAACTCGGCCGACCCGAGCCGGTGCGGCGGAGCCACGGCGTCCACCGCGATCACCCGCTCGACCTCCGGGTCACGCTGGATGCGGCGCACGAAGCGGCCCCCCAGCTGCCGAGACGCCCCGGTGACCAGTACGACCTTCCCCACGAGCTCAGCGCCTCCCTAGTCGGAACAACCTGCCCCCGGCTGCACCGCAGCCCCCCCACCAGGATGGTGGGGGGGCTGCGGAATACACGTACAGCTACCGTTTACTTCTTGTTACGGCGCTGGACGCGGGTGCGCTTGAGCAGCTTGCGGTGCTTCTTCTTAGCCATCCGCTTGCGCCGCTTCTTGATAACAGAGCCCACGACTACCCTCGCTCACTTCTCTTCACTCGGTGCGGGGCGTCTGGGCCCACACGACCTACGTCGGCTTAGCCTACCCGCCCGAGCTCTGAGCCTGTAATCCGCCTGCTTGCGAGGGCGTCCGGGGCGTCAGTCTCAGGCCGACTCCACCCCCACATAGGACTCTCGGAGGTACTCGTGAACCGCGTTCTCGGGGACCCGGAAGGACCGGCCCACCCGGATTGCGGGCAGATGACCGTTGTGCACCAGGCGGTACACGGTCATCTTCGACACTCGCATCACCGAGGCGACCTCCGCCACGGTCAGGAACTGAACCTCACTGAGAGGCCTCTCGCCAGCAGCCATGACACACCTTGACCTTCCGCGCATGACGGGCACCGGCTTCCCCTCCGGTTACTCCTCGTCGTCGCACGCTCACTCCCCAGAGTAGGGGCGCGTGATACGAGTGGGGAAGAGGAGCTACAGCCACTCCTGGCGCATCGGCAGCCCCGCCCGGTCGAGCACGTACCGGGTGAGGGGTCCGTAGTAGTCCGCGCGCACCGCGTCGTCCAGCGGAACCGCCACCGAGACCCGCCCCTCGGCCTCCCCCACGAACAGCGCGGGATCGTCCGTGTCGGCCAGCCCGATCGCCTCCACACCCAGCTGACCTGCACCGCAGACCCACCCGTGGTCCCCCACCACCAGCTCCGGCAGGGGCTCTCCGGCCTCCGCCAGGGCCCCCAGGGCGATCCGGACCGGCAGCGGTGAATGGGAGTGCGCGCCGGGCGCACTCCCGGACTCCCGCACGCCGGGCTCCCGCACCAATGCGACCCCTCGTACGTAATCGATGCAGTGCGTGCGTACGCCGAACCGGGTCGCCATGTCGACACTCACCCCCCGCGCCGGACGGAGGACAACACAGCCCGCCGCCGACACCGCGGCGGCCAAGGTGGCGTAGAAGCCCAGGAGCCGGTGCGGGTGCCCCGTCCCGAACAGCACCGGCGACCCGGCCCGCACCGCCTCCCGCAGCCGCCCCGCGAAGGCCTCCAGCGCCGCCAGCGTCCGCTCCGGATCGATCACGTCCGGCCCGCTGACGTGTGCCGGGTCCGGCGAGACCCCGCACTTCTGCGCCATCAGCCCCAGCAGGTCACTTTCACCCCAGCCCCGCTCCGGGTCCAGCCCCAGCATCACCCGCGGATCGCGCGCCGCGAACAGCCGGTAGCTGCGCAGGCTCTCCTCCCTCGGGGTGGCGACGGGCCCGGCCAACCGGGCGGCCAGCAGATGCGCACGCAGCGCGCCGGTGCTCAACACCCTCCGATGCTCCCCCAACACATCTGGCGGTTCATCAATTCCGGCGTTCGGCCCCACCGTTGGCGTAACGATGCATCATCAGGTCAACATGCCCCGCAGCGGGAACACCGCCCGCCTCGTCGCCAGCACCGCCTGGTCGATCCGGTCCGCCGGGTCGTACCCGCCCTCCCAGTCCCGCCACACGGCCTCCCGCCCGTCCGTCATGCGGGCCGGCGCCAGCTGCCGCGTCCGCGCGTACACCTCGTCCCGCCACGACGCCGGGACCGCCGACTCCGGGTCGACCGGCCGGTGCCCGGCGATCGCCACCAGGTGCGTCCACGACCGCGGTACGACGTCCACCACCGCGTACCCGCCACCGCCGAGCGCCAGCCACCGCCCGCCCGCGTGCTCGTGGGCGAGCCGGTGGCAGGCCTCCTGGACCGCACGCTGCGCGTCCAGGGACACCGCCAGGTGCGCCAGCGGGTCCTCGAAGTGCGTGTCGGCGCCGTGCTGCGTCACCAGCACCTGCGGCCGGAAGTCCTCCAGCAGCTCCGGCACCGTCGCGTGGAAGGCCCGCAGCCACCCCTCGTCCCCGGTGCCCGCCGGCAGCGCCACGTTCACCGCCGACCCCTCGGCGGCGGCGCCACCGGTCTCTTCCGGCCATCCCGTCTGCGGGAACAGCGTCCGGGGGTGCTCGTGCAGCGAGACGGTCAGCACCCGCGGGTCGTCCCAGAACGCCGCCTGCACCCCGTCCCCGTGGTGGACGTCCACGTCCACGTACGCGACCCGCTCGGCCCCCAGCTCCAGCAGCCGGGCCACGGCCAGCGCCGCGTCGTTGTACACGCAGAACCCGGCAGCCGATCCCGGCATCGCGTGGTGCAGCCCGCCCGCGAAGTTCACCGCGTGCTCCGCCTCCCCGCGCCACACGGCTTCCGCGCCCGCCACCGACTGCCCGGCGATCAGCGCCGACGCCTCGTGCATCCCGGCGAACGCGGGGTCGTCCATGGTCCCCAGACCGAAGGACCCGTGGGGGGGCCCCGGGGGGGGCGCCGCCCCCCCCCCCCCCGCGCGGGCCGCCCCCCCCCGCGGCCCCCCCCCCGGGGGGGCCCCCCCCCCCCCGGCCGCCCCGCCCGCCCACGCCCCGGCCCGCCCCCACGCCCCACCGCCGTGCCTCCCGCGCCACCCTGCGAGAACCCGCGCCACCGGGGGGCGGCCCCCCCCCCCCCCCCCCCCCCGCCCCCCCCCCCCCCGGGGGGCCCCCCCACACCCCCCGCACCGCGGCGACGTACTCCTCCCGGTGCACCAGCCGCAGCGTGGAGTCACCGGCCGCCCGGGCCGCCCGTACGTCCATCGCCCGGTCCAGCCCGAAGGCCCGCACCAGGCCCATGGTCAGCGCCAGGCGCACCGGATCCATCGGATGGCTCGGTCCGAAGTCATACTTCGTTACCGCCTCGTCCCACATCAACAACCCGCGGCCGCTCATGCCCGACACCGTATCGGGCGTCGCCGGAACCGAACGAGCGGGCGTAGAACAGTGTCACAAGCACCAGCACCATCGGCACCAGCATCGCCCCCCGGTAGCTCCAGGCGTCCCCCACCGCCCCGACGAGCGGGGAGCCGATCAGGAAGCCCACGTAGTTGAAGATGTTGAGCCGCGCGATCGCCGAGTCCGAACCCCCCGGGAACAGCCGGCCCGCGGCCGCGAACGTCTGCGGCACGATCACGCACAGCCCGAGCCCCAGCATCGTGAACCCCAGCATGCCCACCCACGGCCCCGGCGCGGCGGCCACCACCGCGAACCCGCCGGCCGCCACCACCGTCCCCGCACGCACCACGGCCGCCGCGCCGAAGCGCCGCACGCCCAGGTCACCCACGGCCCGCCCGATCAGGGTGGTCACCATGTAGACGTTGTACGGAACGGTCGCCAGCTGCTCGGAGCTGCCGAGCACGTCCTGGAGGTACTTGGCACTCCAGTTCGCCACCGTCGAATCACCGATGTACGCGCACGCCATGACCAGACAGAGCGGCAGCAGCAGCTTCTTCCCGGCGTTCGCCGCCCCCTCCTTCTCACCGGGGGCACCCGGGGCCCCGGGCAGCGCGTCCACGTAGTACCGGCTCACGACCAGGACCAGCGGCAGCAGCACGACCACCGCCGGCAGGTAGCTCACGAACAGTCCGAGGTGCCAGTGCGCCCCGGCCCACGCGGCCGAGGCCCCGACGATCCCGCCCAGGCTGTACACGGCGTGGAACCCCAGCATGATGCTGCGGCCGTACGCCCGCTGGAGGCTCACCCCGAGCATGTTCATCGAGGCGTCCAGCGCACCCACCGCCAGCCCGAACACCCCCAGGGCCACCGCCACGTGCCACAGCTGCGTCCCCGTCCCGACCCCCAGGAGGGACAGGAGCACCACGGGCTGCGCCCACCGGAGCACCACGCTGGGTGCGACGCGCTTCACCACGTGCTCGGTGGCGACGCTCGCCGCCCCGGCCAGGATCGGAACGGCGGCGAGGAAGGCGGGCAGCAGCCCGTCGGATATCCCGTACCGGTCCTGGATGCCGGGGATCCGGGTCACGAGCAGGGCGAAGGCGACGCCTTGCGCGAAGAAGCTGAACCCCAGGGCGCTGCGCCCGCGCCGCAGCCGTACGTCAACCGTCATGGCGGCACAGCGTAGGCCCCGGTGCTACCCGTGGGTAGAGCGATCACACGGGCAGTTGCAGAAGCCCCGGGAGCTGCTTCATGTCCCCGAAGTACCCGGTCGCGCCGGCGAGCCGCTCGGCGGGCATCATCCCGGTGAACCCGTACACGTCCATGCCCGCGGCGAGCGCGGCCCGCACGCCGAGCGGGCTGTCCTCGACGACGACGCAGCGCGCCGGCTCGACGCCCATGGAGCGGGCGGCGTGCAGGAACAGGTCGGGGGCGGGCTTGCCCTGGCCGACGTCCTGCGAGCTGAAGAGCCATTCGTCTTCGAACCACTCGTCGAGGCGCGTCACCCGGTGCCCGACCCTGATCCGGTCGTGGCTGCCCGAGGAGGCCACGCAGTAGCTGATGCCCTGCTCGACGAGGCCGTTGAGCACCTCTTCCACGCCGGGCACGGGCCTGAGCTCCCGCTCGAACGCGGCGAAGGTCCGCGTGTACAACGTCTCGTCGAAGTCGTCCGGGAGCCGTTGGCCGGTCCGCTCGAGCACGAGGTCGTGCACGCGGTGCACGGCGCCGCCCATGTAGTCGTGGAGCGATTCCTCGTAGGAGGTCGGGTGCCCCAGTTCGGTCAGGTACCCGGCGAGGATGCTGTTGGCGAGCGGCTCGCTGTCCACCAGCACGCCGTCGTTGTCGAAGATGACGAGGTCGTAGCCCATACCCCAACCCTACGAGCCGTCAGCACGGATCGGCCTCGACCCCATGCCGGGCATCCGGTGGAGTCTGGCCCGGAACGCAGAAAAGCCCCGCACCATAAGGTGCGGGGCTTTCCCACAATAATTGTTCGGCGGCGTCCTACTCTCCCACAGGGTCCCCCCTGCAG